>NZ_LHSJ01000150.1:16829-21044 GCF_001270295.1 Achromobacter sp. DMS1
GCGGCTGCGCGCGGGCCGGCGCGGCGGGCTTTGCGGCCGGCTTGGAAGCGCTGGCGTTGAGCACCGCTCCGCCGGCCGGCGCAGGCGTGTCCTTGGGCAGGATATGCACGAAAACCTCGCCTTCGCGCATCATGCCCAGTTCGCCCCGCGCCCGTTCCTCGATGGCGCCGGTGCCCGTCTGGAGGTCGCGCACCTCGGCCTCCAGCGCCGCGTTGCGCGCGCGCAGGCCTTCGTTGGTTTCGCGCTGCTCGGCGACCTGCCGCTGCAGGTCCCAGACCTTGAACCAGCCGCCCTTGCCCAGCCAGAGCGGATATTGGATCAGGCCTAGCAGCACGAACAGCACCAGGAACAGCAGGCGCATACGCGGGAACCCTCAGCAGTCGTGACGCGGATACGGCCACAGCGCCTTCGCGCCACGGCCGTGCTTGCATTAGCGCAGGTTGTAGAAGGCTTCCAGACCAGGGTAGGACGCCACTTCGGCCAGTTCCTCTTCGATGCGCAGGAGCTGGTTGTACTTGGCCATGCGGTCGGAACGCGACAGGGAGCCGGTCTTGATCTGCATGGCGTTGGTGGCCACCGCGATGTCGGCGATGGTGGAATCTTCGGTTTCGCCCGAGCGGTGCGAAACCACGGCGGTGTAGCCGGCGCGCTTGGCCATTTCGATGGCCGCGAAGGTTTCGGTGAGGGTGCCGATCTGGTTGATCTTGATGAGGATGGAGTTGGCGATGCCCTTCTGGATGCCTTCGCGCAGAATCTTGGTGTTGGTGACGAACAGGTCGTCGCCCACGAGCTGCACCTTGCGGCCGAGCTGTTCGGTCAGCAGCTTCCAGCCATCCCAGTCGTTTTCGGCCATGCCGTCTTCGATGGAGATGATGGGGTACTTGTCGCACCACGTGGCCAGCAGGTTGGCGAACTCCTGCGACGAGAGCGAGATGCCGCCTTCGCCGGCCAGCGTGTACTTGCCGTCGCGGAAGAATTCGGAGCTGGCGCAGTCCAGGCCCAGCGCGATCTGCGTGCCCGGCTCGTAGCCGGCCTCGGTGATGGCCTTGAGGATGAGCTGGATGGCCGCTTCGTGGTTGGCCACGTTGGGGGCGAAGCCGCCCTCGTCGCCCACGGCGGTGGACATGCCCTGGCTGTGGATCAGCTTCTTGAGCATGTGGAACACTTCGGCGCCCCAGCGCAGGGCTTCGCGGAAGCTGGCCGCGCCCACCGGCAGGATCATGAATTCCTGCAGGTCCAGGGTGTTGTTGGCGTGCGCGCCGCCGTTGATGACGTTCATCATGGGCACGGGCATGCTCATGGGGCCGCTGCCGCCGAAATAGCGGTACAGCGACAGGCCGGACTCGTCGGCGGCGGCACGGGCCACGGCCATGCTGGCGGCCAGGATGGCGTTGGCGCCCAGGCGTTCCTTGGACTCGGTGCCGTCCAGCTCGATGAGCGTGCGGTCGACGAAAGTCTGTTCCTGGGCGTCCAGGCCCATCAGGGCCTCGGAGATCTCGGTGTTGAGGTTCTCGACGGCGCGCAGCACGCCCTTGCCCAGATAGCGGCCCTTGTCGCCGTCGCGCAGTTCGATGGCTTCGCGGGCGCCGGTGGACGCGCCCGAGGGCACGGCCGCGCGGCCCATGGCGCCGGATTCCAGCAGCACGTCGCATTCGACGGTGGGGTTGCCGCGCGAATCGAGGATCTCGCGGCCGATGATATCGACAATTGCACTCATGACTTTAGATTCCCTGAACGATAAACATATTCATGACGGCCGCGCCTTCGCGGGCGTTGCGGGCGCGGCGATACTGCCAGGAGTCGTAGAAGGCCTGCGCGCCGCCATGGAGGGAAATTCCATGACGACGGTGCGGCCCGGCTCGCGTCCCTCGAGGCGCTTGGAATCGCCGCCGCGCACCAGGATCCTGGCATCGTACGCGCGCATGGCCAGCGTGGACAGGCGCTTGTAGTCTTCGTACTGCGCGGGCTTGGTCACGGTGACGTCGGCGATCAGGTAGGCACTCATGGGGTTCCTTCAGAGCAGTTGCGTAGCGGTGAGGGTAACAGTTGAGGCGGCGCATTGGATACGCCCTGCCCCGGGCGGACGACGCCGCGGCGCCCCCGTGCAGGCGGGCGCCGCTGGGAAACAGGCTCGTGGCTCGGCAACTTCCGGTTGCGATTCGAAACCACGAGCCGTCATCACGCCTCCTGGCCGCGCCGGCCTTTCTGTTCGATGGCGGCGCGGATGTAACTCGAAAAGAGCGGATGGCCGTCGCGCGGGGTGGACGTGAATTCCGGGTGGAACTGCACGCCGATGAACCACGGATGACCGGGGAGTTCCATCATCTCGGGCAGGTTCTCGGTGGGCGTGCGCGCGCTGATGACCATGCCGGCCTCTTCCAGGCGCGGCACGTAGACGTTGTTGACCTCGTAGCGGTGGCGATGGCGCTCGTTCACCTCGTTGCCGTAGATGGCCTGGGCGCGGGTGCCCGGCTTGATGGGGCAGCGCTGCGCGCCCTTGCGCATGGTGCCGCCGAGGTCGGACGAGGCGTCGCGCTTCTCGACCTTGCCCTCGCGGTCCATCCACTCGGTGATGAGGGCCACCACGGGATGCGGCGCGGAGGGATCGAATTCGGTGCTGTTGGCGCCGCCCAGGCCGGCCACGTGGCGCGCGAACTCGATGACCGCCAGCTGCATGCCCAGGCAGATGCCCAGGTAGGGCACGCCGTTCTCGCGGGCGTAGCGGATGGCGGCGATCTTGCCCTCGGTGCCGCGCTTGCCGAAGCCGCCCGGCACGAGGATGGCGTCCAGGTGCTTGAGCTGGTCGGTGCCCCGGGTTTCGAGGTCTTCGGAATCGATGTATTCGATGTTCACCTTGCAGCGGGTGTGGATGCCCGCGTGCACCAGCGCCTCGGTGAGCGACTTGTACGACTCGGTGAGGTCGACGTACTTGCCCACCATGCCGATGGTGATCTCGTGCTGGGGATGCTCCAGGGCATCGACCAGGTTGTCCCACATGGACAGGTCGGCGGGCGGAGGATTCAGGCCCAGCGCCTCGCACACGATGTTGTCCACGCCCTGCTTGTGCAGCATGGCGGGGATCTTGTAGATGGAGTCGGCGTCCCAGACGGAGATCACGGCGTCCAGCGGCACGTTGGAGAACATCGAGATCTTGGCGCGCTCGTCGTCGGGAATGGGACGGTCGGCGCGGCACAGCAGCGCGTTGGGATAAATGCCGATTTCGCGCAGCTTCTGCACCGAGTGCTGCGTGGGCTTGGTCTTGAGCTCGCCGGCCGAGGCGATGAACGGCACCAGGGTGAGATGCACGAAGGCGGCGTTGTTGCGGCCCAGGCGCAGGCTCATCTGGCGCGCGGCTTCCAGGAACGGCAGCGATTCGATGTCGCCCACCGTGCCGCCGATTTCGACGATGGCCACGTCGGTGTTGCCGTTCCAGGCGGCGTCGGCCCCGCGGGCGATGAAGTCCTGGATCTCGTTGGTAATGTGCGGAATGACCTGGACGGTCTTGCCCAGGTAATCGCCGCGGCGCTCCTTGCGCAGCACGGATTCGTAGATCTGGCCCGTGGTGAAATTGTTCACCTTGTGCATGCGGGCGGAGATGAATCGCTCGTAATGGCCCAGGTCCAGGTCGGTTTCGGCGCCGTCTTCGGTGACGAACACCTCGCCATGCTGGAACGGGCTCATGGTGCCCGGATCGACGTTGATGTAGGGATCGAGTTTCAGCAGGGTGACCTGCAGACCGCGGGATTCGAGGATGGCGGCAAGCGACGCGGCGGCGATGCCCTTGCCCAGGGAAGACACCACACCGCCGGTGACAAAGACGTATTTGGTCATCGTAATGAGCACCCGGGACGAACGGGCGCGTGCGGGAAATTTGGATTATAGCCAAGTGATCGCGCCCGTATGGGTTTTCCCTTAATTCCACCACGTAACAGAACGCGAAGCAGAACGCGAAGCGAAGCCGCCCGCCTCGCCGCCTCCCGAAAGCGGAGCGGCGAGGCGGCCCGGCGGCATGCTATGGTCGCGCCTGTTCCCGTCCCTCTTTTCAAGGCATGGCCGTGCCCGACGCTCCCGACCTTCCCCGCCGTTTCGCCATCGCCAGCGCGCTCGCGCGCCTGGTTTTCGGCCTCGCCGGCTACGGGCTGATTCTTTTTGTCTCGCCGCAGGCGCACCAGCTGCGCGCGTTGTACTGTGCAGCCGGCCGCGCTCGCCCCATGG
>NZ_LHSJ01000151.1:0-10045 GCF_001270295.1 Achromobacter sp. DMS1
ATCGGCGGCTTGCCATCGAAAACCTTGCGGTAGGCGGCGTCGTGAGCGCGTGAGAACGCGTCGGGGTAGTTGCTTTCCGGGTATTCGGAGACACGACGCCGAACCAAATGCGTCCAGAGGCCGAAGCCACTCGGCCACCCACGGAGAACGTTGTTCAGCTCCTCGATCCAGGCCTTTTGCTCGGCTTCGGAGTAACCTTCGAAGGTGCGTCCGTCGATGCGCCAGGTCGACAGATATTCCCAATCACGAGTGGCAATGATGGATTCGGTGACATGGTGCGAAAATGGAACATACTTGCTGACTGCCGGCTCTTTAGCGGGCAGCGCCGGAGCGTGGTGGGTCATTGATTACGATCTCCCAGCTGCCGGCACCAACGCCGGCGCTTGCCGTATGGGGTGGGGGTCAGGGAAACGGCGCCCCAGTGCCGTTTGTTGGGTGCAAAGAGCTTGGTCTTTGCCCAGAGCTCCCAAATCCAGAACGCGCGATCGTCATTTCGGCTGAGCACAGCCACGACCGGGTACAGGACAGGTCCGAGCAGCCAGCCCCAGAGGGTGAACATGGCGACCGAGACGGTCAGGAAGACCAGGCCAACAAAGGCTCGGGTCGGAACGCCGCCCTTGATGGTGGCTATGCGGGTGGCTCCCTTGAACAGTGGGTACTGATTCGGTGGAACGCTCGACGCTGTGGCAGGCGTCTCGGGCGCGGCCCCACCGCGCTGGCGCGACGCCTTTTCAGGGGCGCTCATATTCAGAAGATCAGCTTGATGAGGCCGCCGGCGAGAGCGCCGGCAAACACAACGCCGCCAGCCCACTGGATCAGCTGGTCTTTGCGGATGACCTCCGCGGAGTAAGCGAGGCCCAGGGCGTCGACCCGGCTGGCGTCCACCACCACCGGCTCGTTTTCGAAGAAGCTGCCCGCGTCGGCCATGCGCTTGGCCAGCGCGGCGTTCAGGCGCTCGGGGTCCGCATCGTGCAGCACCACGCGCACGGCATACAGCGTGGCGCTCTTGAAATCCAGGGCTAGGGGTTCAGTGTTCATGTTCAGGAAGAGGCCGGGACCCGGCGCGCCGGGAAACGGCGCGTCCGGCCGGCTCTGGAATGTCGGGCATGATAACCCGCCTGCCGCCGCTTTCGTAGGGCCGGGCGGCGGCAGGCGGCCATGGACGGCCGGAGGGCGTCGGGCCCGGGCTCAGCCCTGGGCCCAGGAGTCGCGCAGCGTGACGATGCGGTTGAGCACGGGGGCCTCGGGGGTGGAGTCTTTCATGTCCGCCGTGAAATAGCCCAGCCGCTCGAACTGCCAGGTGGCGCCGGGCGCGGCCACGGTGCCCGGTTCCAGCCAGCCCGAGACGGTCTGCTTGGAGTCGGGGTTCAGGCAGGCGATGAAGTCCTTGTCGCCCGCGTCGGGGCGCGGGTCGGCGAACAGCCGGTCGTACAAGTGGATCTGCGCGGGCACGGCGTGCGCGGCGCTGACCCAGGTGATGTTGCCCTTGACCTTGACGCTGTCCGCGCCGGGCGTGCCGCTCTTGGTGTCGGGCAGGTATTCGGCCTGCACTTCCACCACTTCGCCGGCCTCGTTGCGGGTGAAGCCGGTGCAGCGCACCACATAGCCGTACTTCAGGCGCACGGTGTTGCCCGGGAACAGGCGGAAGTATTTCTTGGGCGCTTCCTCGCGGAAGTCGTCGCGTTCGATCCACAGCTCGCGCGAGAAGGGGAATTCGCGCTGGCCGGCCTGCGGGTCGTGCGGGTTGCGCGGCGCGGTGCAGGTTTCGGTCTGCCCCTCGGGGTAGTTGGTGATGACCAGCTTGAGCGGGTCCAGCACCGCCACCGAGCGCGGCGCGACCGGGTCGAGATCGTCGCGCACGGCCTGCTCCAGCAGGCTGTAGTCGATGCGCGAGTCGGACTTGGACACGGCGGTGCGGTCGCAGAACAGCCGGATGGAGGACGGCGTATAGCCGCGCCGGCGCAGGCCGAAGATGGTGGGCATGCGCGGATCGTCCCAGCCGTCCACGTGGCCTTCGCGCACGAGCTGCAGCAGCTTGCGCTTGCTGGTGACGACGTAGCTCAGGTTCAGCCGCGCGAATTCGTACTGGTGCGGCAGCGGCCGCGCCAGCTTGCCCAGCTCGGCCAGGCGCGCCAGGATCCAGTCGTAAAAGGGGCGCTGGTCTTCGAATTCCAGCGTGCACACGCTGTGCGTGATGCCTTCCAGCGCGTCTTCCACGGGGTGCGCCCAGCTGTACATGGGGTAGATGCACCACTGGTTGCCCGTGCGGTGGTGGGTGGCGTGGCGCACCCGGTACATTACGGGGTCGCGCAGGTTGATGTTGGGCGAGGCCATGTCGATCTTGGCGCGCAGCACCAGGCTGCCGTCGGGATGCTTGCCGTCGCGCATCTCGCGCAGCAGGGCCAGCGACTCGGCCGCGGGGCGGTTGCGCCACGGGGAATCGACGCCCGGTTCGGTCAGCGTGCCGCGGTTGGCGCGGATCTCGTCGGCGCTCTGTTCGTCCACGTAGGCATGGCCCGCTTCCACCAGGGCTTCGGCGAATTCGTACATATAGCCGAAGTAGTCGCTGGCGAAATACAGGTTGTCGTTGCCGTCCGCCTTCCAGTCGAAGCCCAGCCAGTGCACGGCCTCGATGATGGCGTCCACGTATTCCTGGTCTTCCTTCTCCGGGTTGGTGTCGTCGAAACGCAGGTGGCACACGCCGCCGAAATCGCGCGCCAGCCCGAAATTGACGCAGATGCTCTTGGCGTGCCCGATGTGCAGGTAGCCGTTGGGCTCCGGCGGAAAGCGCGTGCGGATGCGGGCCGGATCGGGCCGGCCCTGCGCCTGCACCGACGCCGGTCCGGGCTTGCCGGCCCAGAGCTTGCCCTGGAACCGGTCGGCCTTCAGGTCGTCCTCGACGATATGGAGCAGGAAATTCGATGCGGCGGGCGGTGGCGTCGTGGCGGAGGTCATTCTGGAAAGAATAGGAAAAAGCAGCGACAAAGCGTCAATTTTGCCACGTTCCGGCGTTTGCGCCCCGGCCGCCCGCCGCCCCGGCGCTCCCGCCCGGCGGTAACAGGCTCTACACTTAGGGCCATCGAAAAAAGGGAAGGACCACGCATGAGACTGCAACAAGGCGGCCACCCCGGCGCCGCGGAACACTGACACGCATGGATATTTCGACGCTATCGCTGGCGCGCACGCAATTCGTCGCCAGCCTGAGCTTCCTGGCGCTCTTTCTCGCTGTTTCCCTTTCGCTTGCCTGGGTCCTGCTGTTCTTCAAGATCCGCGCCCGCATGACCGGCCTGCCGGGCTGGACGGCGGCCTACCGCTTCTGGGTGCGCATCTTCGCCCTGGCCTTCGTGCTCGCGCTGGCCTCCAGCGTGCCCGTGCTGATCCAGCTCGGCAGCCTGTGGGCCGGCCTCATGGACAAGATCGGCAACGTGGCCGGGCCGCTCCTCGGTTTCGGCATTCTGTCGGTGTTCGTGCTGAAGTCCTGCTTCCTGGGCGTCATGCTGTTCGGGCAGCGTCGCGTATCCGACCTGGCGCACACCCTGGCGGTGTTCATGGTGGCGCTGGGCCAGGTGGTGGCGGTGTTCTGGGTGGTGGCCCTGCAATCCTGGATGCAGACTCCGGCGGGCGCGCTGCTGGTGGACGGCCGCTACCAGGTGTACGACTGGGTGGCCGTGGTGTTCAATCCTTCGCTGGGCTGGCGCATGGGCACGGTGCTCGTGGGCGCGGCGCTGGCCACCGCCTTCCTGATGCTGGGCGTGACGGCCTTGCAGGCGCTGCGCCGCCCGTTGGGCGATGGCGAGCGCTGCACCTTCAAGACCGGGCTGGTGGTCGCGCTGGTGGCCACCATGCTCCAGTTCCCGGTGGCGGCGGCTCGGGCAAGCTCATGGCCCGGCTCCAGCCGGCCAAGGCGGCCGCCGCCGCGGGCTACTGGGAGAGCGGGCCCGAGCCCGCGCTGGTGCTGCTGGGCTGGCCCGACGCGGCGGTTTCCCGCCAATGAGGCCGACATCACGTTCCACGGCATGGGCGGTGCCTGGCTGCACCGCGACGAAGACGGCCGTTACCGCGGCCTGGACAAGTATTCGGGCATGCTGCCGCCGGTGGCGCTGACGTTCTGGTCGCTGCGCGTGGCGGCATTGCTGGCCCTGCTCATGACGCTGGCCGCCTGGCTCACGTTTTTCCGGGTCTGGCGCCGCGGCCTGGACCCCGCCGCGCTTTCGCCGGGGTGGCACCGCATGCTGCGCGGCATGATGTTCTCGGGCGGGCTGTCCGTGGTGGCGGGCTGGTGGGTGTCCATCATCGGGCTGCAGCCTTTCGCGGTGAACGGCACCGTTACCCAGACCGAGATTCTCGGCCAGGCTTCCACCGCCGCCGTGCTGTACGGAATGGCGGGCTACGCCGTGCTCTACGCGTTGTTGCTGGCCGCGTTCGCCGGCATGCTGTTCCATGCGGCGCGCTATGGCGTGGTGCCGGTGCGCAAACCCGGAGGAGGTTCTCCATGATCGCCATGCTGGCCGCTTCGCAGGGCCTGAATCCCGACGACCCCTCTTTCTGGATGCCGCTGGCCTTCCTGGCGATGCTGTTCGCCGTGATCGCCGCCGGCCTCGTGCTCGACGGCTTCGACCTCGGCGTGGGCATCCTGGTCCAGCTTGCGCCGGCCGAGGAGCGCGGGCGCATGATGGGGCTGCTCAGCCCCTGGCGCGACGCCAACGAATTCTGGATGCTGCTGGGGCTGGGGCTGTTCGCCGCGGCCTTTCCGTTCGCCTGGGGCGCGGTGCTGGGCAAGCTCTACGGCCCGCTCACGCTCATGGTGCTGGGCGTGGTGTTGCGCAGCGTGTCGTTCGAGTTCCGCATCCGGGCCCGCAACGAGCACAAGCCGCGCTGGATCTTCGGCTTCTGGGCGGGCTCGCTCATGACCGCATTCGGCCAGGGCATGCTGCTGGGCCGCATCGCCACCGGCTACCAGACCGATGCCGGCTACGGCTGGTTCGCCGTGTTCGTGGGCCTGTGCGCCGTGGCGGCCTACGTGCTGCTGGGCGCGGCCTGGCTGGTGATGCGGGTCGACGGCTACTGCAGCGGCGCGCTTCCGGCTGGGCGCGCCACGCCATCCGCTGGACGGCGGTGGGCATGGTGGCGGTGGCCGTCACGCTGGGCCTGGCCAACGCCGGCATTTTCTACAAATGGAGCAACATCGCCCACCTGGGCGTGGCGGCCACAGTCTGGGTGCTGATGCTGGCGGGCTACGTGGCGGCGGAAATGCTGCTGGCGCGCCTGCCCGGCCGCGCCGAGCGCTTTAGCTGGCTGCCGTTCGTACTGTGCGTGGGGCTTTTCCTGCTGATGCTCAGCGGCCTGGCCTACAGCCTGTTTCCCTATCTCATCCTGGACGACATGACGATCTGGGACGGCGTGGGCGCGCTGGGCTCGATGCGCCTGGTGATGGCGGGGGCCGTGATCGGCATCCCCGTCGTGCTGGTGTTCAACATCCTGGCCTACCGCTCGGTGTTCGGCAAGGAGCGCGCGCCCGTGCCGCTGCTCCCGCCTCCCGCCGAATCGCGCTGAGCGCGGCGGCTCGGTCAGAGCACCGGCCGCGCCACGCGCTGCAGGATTTCCTCGCCGTACGCTTCCAGTTTGCGCGCGCCCACCCCGCTGATGCGGCTGAGCGCTTCCATGGAGTCCGGCTGCGCCAGCGCGATTTCCCGCAGCGTGGCGTCGTGGAAAATGACGTAGGCGGGCACGCCGTGGTTCTTGGCCACTTCGCCGCGCCAGGCCCGCAGGGCCTCGAAAACGGGCTGCAGCTCCGGCGGCAGGTCCACCACCGCCGCCTTGGCGCGGCCGCCGGCCGTCTTGCCCGAGCGGGCCTTCTTTTCGGGCTCGCGCCGCAGCATGAGCTGGCGTTCGCCCTTGAGCACGGCGCGGCTGCCCTCGGTGAGGGCGAGCGTGCCGTAGCCTTCGTGGTCCACCGTGAGCAGCCCCTGCGCCAGCAGCTGGCGCAGCACGCCGCGCCAGGCGGTTTCGCTCAGGTCCTGGCCCACGCCGAACACGGACAGGGTGTCGTGGCCGTGCTGGCGGGTGCGGTCGGTGACCTTGCCGCGCAGGATATCGATGATGTGGCCCGCGCCGTAGCGCTGGCCGCGCTCTTTCCAGAGCCGGTAGACCGCCGACAGCACCTTCTGGGCCGCGACCGTGCCGTCCCAGGCCTGGGGCGGCTCCAGGCATACGTCGCAGTTGCCGCAGGGGCCGATCTGCTGGCCGAAATAGGCCAGCAGCCGCATGCGGCGGCATTCCACGGTTTCGCACAGCCCCAGCATGGCGTCGAGCTGCTGCCCCAGGCGGCGGCGATAGATCTCGTCGCCCGGGGACTCGTCGATCATGCGGCGCTGCTGCACCACGTCCTGCAGCCCATAGGCCAGCCAGGCCGTGGCGGGCAGGCCGTCGCGGCCCGCGCGCCCGGTTTCCTGGTAATAGCCTTCCACCGACTTGGGCAGGTCGATGTGCGCCACGAAGCGCACGTCCGGCTTGTCGATGCCCATGCCGAACGCAATGGTGGCCACCATGACCACGCCGTCTTCGCGCAGAAAGCGCGCCTGGTTGGCGGCCCGCACCTGCGGGCTCAGGCCGGCGTGGTAGGGCATGGCGTCGATGCCCTGGCCGCACAGGAAATCGGCGGTTTCCTCGACCCGGGCCCGCGACAGGCAGTACACCACGCCGGAATCGCCCTCGTGCTCGCTGCGGATCATTTCGAGCAGCTGCTTGCGCACCTCGTTCTTTTCCACGATGCGGTAGCGGATGTTGGGCCGGTCGAAACTCGACACGAAGTGGCGGGCGTCGTCCAGGGCCAGGCGCTGCGCGATCTCGGTCCGGGTGGCGGCTGTGGCGGTCGCGGTGAGCGCGATGCGCGGCACGTCGGGCCAGCGCTCGTGCAGCGTGGACAGGCCCAGGTATTCCGGCCGGAAGTCGTGCCCCCACTGGGACACGCAGTGCGCTTCGTCGATGGCGAAGAGCCCGATGCGGCCGCGGTCCAGCAGCTGCATGCAGCGGTCGGTGAGCAGGCGTTCGGGCGCCACGTAGAGCAGGTCCAGCTCGCCGGCCAGGAAAGCCTGTTCCACCTCGCGGGCCACACGCCAGTCCTGCGTGGAATTGAGGTAGGCCGCCCGCACGCCGAGCTCGGTCAGGGCGTCGACCTGGTCTTGCATGAGGGCGATGAGGGGCGAGACGACCACGCCCGTGCCTTCGCGCACCAGCGCGGGAATCTGGTAGCACAGCGATTTGCCGCCGCCCGTGGGCATGAGCACCAGCGCGTCGCCGCCGCCGATCACCTGTTCGACAATGGCCTGCTGGTCGCCGCGGAAGGATTCGTAACCGAAAACGCGCTGGAGGATGTCGAGGGCGCGCGGGTCAGACATGGAGGTAGGGCGGAAGCATCATGGCGGGGATTTTAAGCCGCATTTGCGCCGGACCGCCCACGAAGGAGAGGTTTCCGTCTTCCGGGCGGTTCCGGCCGCGGCCCGGGCGGCTACCAGTTGAGCCAGGTGCCCCGCATGAAGGTATCCACCGGCATGCTGAGATTGGCGCGCCATTCGTAGTTGCCGCTGATGATGTCGCGATCCGCGCCCACGGCCAGCTGCACCTTGGGCGCCACGAACATGCTGTGCGAAATGCCCAGCCGTTCCTCGGCCAGGGCCGAGCCTTCGCGCAGGCCCGAGTAGGTGCCGCTCAGGGTGCCCCAGCCGGAGATCGGGATACCCGCCGACAGGGTGTTGCGCGTCTGCGGCGCGCCGGCCACGCCGCCGGTGTACGAGGCGATGTCGCCGAAGCCCGCGCCGATCTGTTCGTTCACGTAGCCCAGGTTGACCGCGTCGGCCACGTCCACGCTGTAGCCGAAGCGGTAGCGCCAGGCGTTGCTGGCGTCGAAGGTGCTTTCGGTGGCGCCGACCTGGAAGGTGCCGTAGCCGGCCGTTTTGTAGGTGGTGCCCAGCCCGCGGCTCGTGAGCGAGGGGGCGCTCTGCATCTGTCCCTCGACCGTGAGCGACGGCGTCAGCCCGTAGCGCACGCTGCCGGTCCCGACCGAGGCGCCGTAGTCCACGGCGCCGGCCTGGGCATTGGGGTCCATGAGGTTGAGCCGCCCGATCGAGGAGGAATAGCCCAGGCTGCCTTCGGGCAGCGTGGCCGACGCGCCCGCCCAATTGGAGATCTGGATGCCGCCTAGCGGCGCGGCGCTGCCCCAGGCGGGCGCGTTGGTGTTGAGGTTGCCCACCGTGACCGAGGGGCCGTCCGGGCTGCGGTAGTTCCAGTTGCGGTCGCCGTAGCGCAGCCCTTCCTGGCTGCTGACCGAGGCAAACCAGGGACGGGTCGGACGGGATACGCCCGAGATCACCACCACCGGCGGGCGCGGCACGTCGCCGCTTTCCAGTCCCAGGGAATACACAGGCGGGGGCTGGGCGCCGACGCGTCGGGGTCGGAACAGTTCAGGGGGCCGGCCTCGGGCGGCGGGAACACCGGCTCTCCCGACAGGCCGGGCCCGGTGCCGGGGATTCCATGTCGCCCCCGCCGCGCACCGAATTGTCCAGGGCCGGCTCCGCGGCCTGCAAGTCGCAGGGCATGGGGTCCAGCGGCACGGCGCGCGCCCGGATGTCCACGGCGGGACGCACCGGCACGGGCTGGACGGGGGCCAGCACGCCGATGCCGCTCGCGACGTAGACGGCGCGTCCGGAGCGCGGGCCTCGCCGGGCGCGCTGGCGGCGCGCAGGCGCAGCAGATCAGGCTGGCGGAAAATAGGGCGCGGAACAGCCGAACGCCCCGGAATGCAGGAACGGCCATGACTACACTGTATTAGGGAAGGGCGCGCAGGTGTAAACGAATGCCGGATGTCCGGCAAGGCGCGCGCCGCAGCGCGGCCCATTGTAGGTCGAGTCGGCGGCGCCCGCGGGGTTCCGCCCTCGGGATCGCGAACCTTCCGGCAACATTGCGCAACAGCCGTATTTCAGTTGATTTCCCCCCTCTTGCCGTCCGGCGGCCGCGCCGCCACTATGGCGGATATGGAAAATCCGCATACCAAGCTGCTGGTCGTCGACGACGACCCGGCCCTGCGCCAGTTGCTGGCCGATTACCTCAACCGGCACGGCTACGACACCCTGCTCGCCCCCGACGCCAGCGACCTGCCCGCGCGCATCACGCGCTACGCGCCCGACCTGCTGGTGCTCGACCGCATGCTGCCCGGCGGCGACGGCGCCGACGCCTGCCGCCGCCTGCGCGAGCAGGGCGAAGACATCCCCGTCATCCTGCTCACCGCGCGCGACGAGGCGGTGGACCGCATCATCGGCCTGGAGGCCGGCGCCGATGACTACGTGGGCAAGCCTTTCGATCCGCGCGAACTCCTGGCCCGCATCGAGGCCGTGCTGCGCCGCAAGCGCGGGCCCTCGGCGCTCACCAAGGACTCGCCCGTCTCGTTCGGCCCCTTCGTCTTCGATCCTTCCACGCGCCAGCTCTCGCGCGACGGCGCGGTGGTCAAGCTGACGGGCGGTGAAATCAACCTGCTCGAGGCGCTGCGCGCAACGCCGGCAAGCCGCTGTCGCGCGCGCGAGCTGCTCGCGCTCGCGCGCGACGACGACGCCGGCGAGCGCAACGACCGCGCCATCGACATCGCCATCCTGCGGCTGCGCCGCGTGATCGAAGACGACCCCAAGCAGCCGCGCTGGATCCAGACGGTCTGGGGCATCGGCTACCGTTTCTCTCCCTGATGCGTTTTTCTCCCGGCCTGCTGGTGCCGCGCTCGCTGCGCACCCGCCTCATCCTGCTGGTCCTGGGCTCGGTGCTGCTGACCCAGGCCGCCACGCTGGTCACGGTTTCGTACTTCCGGCACAAGTTCATGGAAGACGTGGCCATCGGCTACATCGTCACCACCATCCGCACCCTGCGGGCGGCGGTGTCGCAGGTGCCCGCCGAAGACCGCGCGGAATTCGTGCGTTCGGCCTCGCAGAACCAGTGGCGGCTGTGGTCGCGGGTGCTGCCGGCCGAGGCGCGCCTGCAGCGCTTCAATGGCAGACGCCCGCCG
>NZ_LHSJ01000152.1:0-9969 GCF_001270295.1 Achromobacter sp. DMS1
GTAAAGACGATGTCGCTGAGATCGGCGGGAGTGGAGTTGGGGGCGCTCACGGTAATCGCGGTGACGGGAACTCGAAACGGACAGCATAAAACAACGACGCCGGGCATTGCACCCGGCCGTCGGCGAGGCGGCGGTCAGGCCGTGTATTCCTTGAGCAGCTTGCCCAGGATGGCGATGCCGGCGCGGATCTTGTCTTCGGGCACGGTGGCGAAGCTCAGGCGCATGGTGTTGGCGCGCCCGCCGCCGCTGTAGAACGGCGCGCCGGGCACGAACGCCACGTTCTGCTCGATGGCCTTCTGCAGCAGGGCGGTGCTGTCGATGTGGCCGGGCAGCGTCACCCACAGGAACATGCCGCCTTCGGGGCGCGTCCAGCTCACGGTGTCGGGGAACTCGCGCTCGATGGCCTCCAGCATGCAGCGGCCCTGCTTGCGGTAGATTTCGCGCACGTTGGGCAGGTGCTCCTGCAGGAAGCCGTCCTTGACGATCTCGTAGACCGCCATTTGCGTCAGCGTGGGCGTATGCAGGTCGGTGGCCTGCTTGGCCTGCACCAGCTTGTCGATGATGGGGCGGGCCGCCGCGATGAAGCCCAGGCGCAGGCCGGGCGCCAGCACCTTGGAGAAGGTGCCCAGGCGGATCACATTGGCGCCGTACTCGGTGGCCAGGGTGAAAAGGCCAGGCTGCGGTTCGCCGGCGTAGCGCAGCTCGCCGTAGGGGTCGTCTTCGATGGCGGGGACTCAGTTGGCGGTCGCATCGAATTTCTTCACCAGCCCGGCCCATTTGGCGTGCTCCTGCCGGATGAACGTGGCGAACTGCGCGGGCGTGCCGCCCACCGGCTCGGCGCCCTCGTTGAGCATTTGGGTTTTCAGCGCGGGCATGGCCGCGTTGACTTCCCGGTTCAGCGTCTGCACGATCTCGGCCGGCGTGCCCTTGGGCGCGAAGAAGCCGAACCAGGAACCCGCGTCGAAGCCGGGGTAGCCCGATTCCGCGACCGTGGGCAGCTCCGGCAGCGTGGCCGAGTGCTGCGCGGTGCTCACGGCCAGCGCGCGCAGCTTGCCGGCGCGGATCTGGCCGATGACCGAGGGCAGCGTGGCGAACATGAAGTCGATGCGCCCGGCCAGCAGGTCGTTGACCGCGTCGGCGCCCTTGTAGGGCACGTGGGTCGCCTCCACCCCGAGCTGGTCCATGAGCATGTAGCTGGACAGGTGCGAAGACGTGCCCACGCCCGTGGAGCAGTAGGTGGGATGGGGCTTGGCCTTGATCCATTCCAGAAAGCCGTTGAAATCCCGGGCGGGCGAGGAAGGCGGCACCACCAGCACGTTGGGCACCGTGGCGAGCTGCACGATGGGAACGAGATCCGTGAGCGGGTCGTAGTTCAGCTTCATGAGCGAGGGGTTCACCGCGATGGGCCCCACCGAATTGACGATCAGCGTCTGGCCGTCCGGGTCGGCGCGCACTACGTACTCGGTGCCGATGTTGCCGCCGGCGCCCGGCTTGTTCTCCACCACGAAGGGCTGGCCCAGTTTCTTTGCCAGCAGGTTGCTGACGCCGCGGGTGAGCGTATCGGTGGTGCCGCCGGCCGAAAAGGCCACTACGACCTTGACCGGGCCGGCGGGATAGCCGGCCGCCATGGCGGCGGGGCTGCTACAGGCCGCAGCCAGCGCGATGCCGGCGAGCCAGGTTCTCGGGTGGTGCATGTTCGTCTCCTCCATGCGTTTTGTTATGGATGGGCGGCGTCGTCGCGCCGCTCGGGTCCGCCGCGGCGGGCGCGACGGATCAGTCGCGAAAGCCGGGGTCCAGGCGGTCCAGCTTGCGCAGCAGGGCAGGCCACTCCATCACGCCGTAGGGGCGGCGCGTGTTGGGCTGATAGTTGTTCCAGGTGGCCTCGAGCACGGCCTGCGGCACGGGCTGCACCGCCGCGCCGGCGGCCTGGGCGGCCAGTTGCGCGCGGCAGGCGAGCTCCAGGCGGTGCATCCAGTTGAAGGCCTCGCCCACCGTCCGCCCGACGGTCAGGGCGCCGTGGTTGCGCAGGATGAGCGCCTCGCCCTCGCCCAGGTCGGCGATGAGGGAGGCTTGTTCCGCGGTGTCCAGCACCACGCCCTGGTAATCGTGATAGCCGATCTTCAGGAAGCGCATCGCCGTCTGCGTGAGCGGCAGCAGGCCGCAGGCCAGGGACGACACGGCCATCGAGGCCCAGCTGTGCGTGTGGATCACGCAGTCCACGTCGTGGCGCGCGCCGTGGATGGCGCTGTGGATCACGTAACCGGCCTTGTTGATGCCGTAATCCAGCGGGCCGAAGTCGGGCTTGGCGAGAATGTTGCCGTCCAGGTCCACCTTGATGAGGCTGGAAGCGGTGATTTCCTCGTACATCATGCCGTAGGCATTGATGAGAAACGCATTCTGCTCGCCGGGCACGCGCGCCGAGATGTGGTTGGCCATCATGTCGGACATGCCGTAGAGCTCGACCAGGCGGTAACAGGCGGCCAGGTTTACCCTGGCCTCCCATTCTTCCGGGGAGCAGTGCGGGCGCATGGAGGGAATGCGCAGGGCGCCGGGGCGCGGAGTCTCTGTCGTCATCGCGGATCGGAAAGAAGGCCGCCGCAACAGGCGGCGATGGGACAGACTCTATCGGCGCACCCGGCGAGCGCCTACCCAGCGCCGCGGCATGGGGGCATCACGATTCGAGAAGGGTGGCTCCGGGCCAGCCGCCTTGCCGCACGAGGCCGCGCATGACGTCCGTCAGCACCGCGCGGGCGGCCAGCGCCGCGGGAGAGAGCTCGTCTTCGTTCACGCACCGGACGGTGCTGCGGCGGAACAGGAAAGGGTCGTCGATGGGATGGGCGGAGAGCAGTTCGCGGTCGGCGCGCGCCACCGTGCCGCCGGGCTGGATCGTGGCCATGGCGTTGGATTTCACCAGGTCCATGAGCGTCGTGAGCCCGTCCACCTCCACCGCGATCCAGGGCTCCCGCCCGCCCGCTCGAAAGCCGCCTGCACCCAGGCGCGCATGCCATGCGCCTTGCTGGTCAAGGCCAGGGGCAGCAGGGCGAGCTGCGCATCGTGACCGCTGGCGTCGGGCAGGTCGAGCAGGCCGCGCCGGGCCAGCAGGAACAGACGCTCGTCCAGGATGGGAATGGCGTTGTGGCTGTTGCCCGCGTCGTTCTGGAACAGCACGGCCAGGTCCAGCCGCCGCGCATTGAGCTGGTCGGCCAGGCTGCCCGACAGCCCCTCGACCAGGTGCAGCCGCACGTTGGGGTGCCGCTCGGCCATGGCGGCATAGTAGGGACGGGCCAGCATGTAGGCGGTGGCCGGCGCGAAACCCACGCTGACCGTGCCCGACAGCGCGCGCACGCGCGCCGCGGCGACGGCGCTCTCGGCATGCCGCAGCGTCAATTGCGCCTGGCGCAGAAAGGCCGCGCCGGCCGCCGTCGGCACCACGCCGGTGTGGGTGCGCATCAGCAGGCGGGTGGCGAGCTCGGTTTCCAGCCGACTGATCTGCTGGCTGAGCGCCGAGGCCACCACGTTCAATTCGCGCGCGGCGCGGCCGATGCTGCCGAGTTCGGCGACGCGGACGAAATAGCGGAATTGGCGCAGTTCCATGCGAGGGAAAGAATGGACAAGGGAACAATCGATTGTGCCGGCAAATCCGCGGCGCGGGGACAGCCTGGGCACGGGATTTTCCCGAAGACGGTCGAGCCGCATGGCGTGCTGATGCCATCGGAAACGGGCAGGGCTCCGTCAGGACTTGCGCGGCGTGCAAGGAGCCCGGACCGGCATGGCGGCCGGAGTCGTCAGCGATCTGGGCCGACAATACGGCAAGACGGCAAACCCGCTCAAAGCGGAACGATTTCGCCGCCCGCCGGCGGCAGCCGGCCGCCATTTCACCGAGGAGAATTCCATGGCAGACAAGCAAAACCCCAACCACGAATTGTTCGACCAAGGTCTGCGGTTGCGCCGCGAGGTGCTGGGCGCCGGATATGTCGATGATTCGCTGGCCCGCGCGAACGATTTCATGATGGCCTTCCAGCGCATGACCACTGAATGGTGCTGGGGTTACGCCTGGGGCCGACCTGGCCTGGAGAAGAAAACCCGCAGCATGCTCAACCTGGCCATGCTGACCGCGCTCAACCGCCCGGCGGAGATCAAGCTGCACGTCAAGGGCGCGCTCAACAATGGCGTGACCCCCGACGAGATCAAGGAAATTCTGCTGCACGCCACGGTGTACTGCGGCATTCCGGCTGGCCTGGACGCTTTCAAGGTGGCAAACCAGGTGCTCGAGGAAGCGGGCGCGTTTAAGCAAGAGCAGGCATAAGCGCCGCCCCGGAGTTCGTTTGCGCCCGCAACGGAGTCGGCTGCCGCCCCCCAGGCAAGGCGGGGCGGCGCAGCGCACGCCGATTCAGGCATTTCCCCCACCTTCCCGCGCCTGCTCCAGCATTTCGCGCGCCTGCCCCGTAAGCGTGTCGAGGATGCGGTGCAGCGTCGCGCGGTCTTCGGACGACAGCGATTCTTCCAGCGATTTCTGGCGCGCCTGCGTGCCGCGCAGGCCCCGGTCCACGACCTTGAGGCCGGCCGGCGTCAGCGAAACAATGGTGCGCCGGCGGTCGGCCGCGTCCACTTCCTGGCTCAGCAGGCCGAGCTTCTCGGTCTCGAACACCGCGCGGCTGATCTGGCTCTTGTCCATATGCGAGAACCGGGCGATCTCGGAAGGCGTGGCGGGCCCCAGCCGGTGCAGGGTGATCATCGTGCGCCACTGGCGGCTGTTGAGCCCCAGCGCCTTGTTCACGGAGGCGTCCACGACCCGGGCCAGCAGTTGCGCGAGCACCGAAACCTTGAATGTAATCAGCTCTTCCACTGCGATCTTTTTTGGCATATTCTCTCACTTGCAACTATTGCAGTAGCAACAAACTACTTATAGCACGTCCTTCATTACACCGATACGGGAGACAGGGATGCAAGCCAATGCCAGAAACAGGATGCGGCGGCAATTGCTGGCCGCGCTGATCGCGCTGCCGATGGCGGCAGGCGCCCAGGCCGCGCCGGCCTGGCCCGCGCAGCCGATCAGGATCGTGGTGACGCAGGGGCCGGGGTCGGGCAGCGATGTGCTGGCCCGGCTCATCGGCCAGTATCTGGGGCAGGCCGTGGGCCAGCCGGTCATCGTGGAGAACAAGGTCGGCGGCGGGGGCGTGGTGGGCCACGAGGCGGTGCTGCGCGGCGCGCACGACGATTACACGTTCGTTTTCAGCTCGACCGCGCCGCTGTTCGTAGTGCCCTATCTGAACAAGGCCGCCACCTACCGCTACCAGGACTTCGTGCCCGTGGCGCCCGTGATGCAGGCGCCGTTCGTGGTGCTGGTGCCCAATACGGAAAGCGCGCCCAAGACGCTCAAGGACCTGATGGACAGCCTGCGCGCCAGGCCGCAGGCGTATTCGTCGGCGGGCTACGGCACCATGACGCACCTTGCCAGCCAGATGCTGCTGCAGAAGGCGGGCGTGAAAGCCACGCACGTCCCCTATAAGGGCAGCGGCGCCTCGCTCAACGACCTGATCGGGCAGCAGGTGGCGTTCTCCACCGATTCGCTGGCGGCGTCCATGCCCCTGATCAAGGCCGGGCGGCTGCGCCCGTTGGCGGTGACCAGCACGGCGCGCGAGCGCTCGCTGCCGACGTGCCCACCCTGGCCGAGGCGGGCTATCCGGGCCTGTCCATCGCGGTGATCGGCGGGCTCTTCGCGCCCAAGACCGTCTCGCCCCAGGCCGTGGACGGCATGGCGGCCGCCATGGCCAAGGTGATGCGGAACAAGGAGGTGCACGAGCGCTTCGCCACGCTGGAAACCGAGCCGCTGGACGTGTCGCGCCAGCAGTTCGTCTCCCTGCTGGACAAGGAGGCGCCGCGCTGGGAAGCGGTGGCGCAAACCCTGGAACCCGAGTCCGGACGATGAGCGCGGCGATGAACGGACCGCCGAGCGGCCCCCGGCCGGCGGACTGCCGCGGGTGGCGTTCGACGCCGCCCGCCGGGGCGTGCTGGACGGCGTCCGTGTGCTGGACCTGAGCCGGCTGGTGGCGGGCAATATGCTGACGCTGCAACTGGCGGATTTCGGCGCCGACGTGCTGAAGATCGAATCCGCCCGCGGCGGTGACACGCTGCGCCAGTGGACGCAGCCCCATCCTGAATGCCCGGAGGGGTACGACGGCTGGTGGCAGGTCTACGCGCGCAACAAGCGCAGTGTGGCGCTGGACCTGCGCAGCCCGCGCGCCTGTGGTCTGCTGCGCCGGCTTTGCGGCCGGGCGCAGGTGCTGGTGGAGAGCTTCCGGCCGGGCACGCTGGAGACGATGGGGCTGGACCCCGCCGTGCTGCATGCGGACAACCCGGCGCTGATCGTCGTGCGCCTGTCGGGCTGGGGGCAGACCGGCCCGTACCGCAGCCTGCCCGGCTTCGGCAGCCTGGTCGAAGGTTTTTCCGGCTTTGCCCTCAAGAGCCGCGACAGCGCCGGCGCGCCCTTGTGCTGCCGGGCATCGCGCTGGCGGACATGGTGGCCGGCATGAGCGGCGCGTTCGCGGTGATGGCGGCGCTGCGCGAGTGGAGGTCAACCGCGGCAAGGGGCAGGTGATCGACCTGTCCTTGCTGGAGCCCATGCTCGCCATCATGGGGCCGGACGTGACGAACTACGCGCGCACCGGCGTCAAGCCGGCCGAGGGCGCAAAGATCGCCTCGCCGCGCGGCGCCTACCGCTGCGCCGACGGACGGTGGGTGGCCATGTCGGGCTCCACCGATGCGATGGCGCGCAAGGTGTTCGAGGCCATCGGCAAGGGCGGGCTGTATGACGATGCGCGCTATCGCACCAATGCGGCGCGGCTGGCGCACGATGCGGAGATCGACGCCATGGTGCAGGCATTCATCGCCCGGATGGATCAGTCGGCCTGCCTGGCGCATTTCCGCGCCCACGGCGTGACCGTCGGGCCCATCCACGACGCCGAAGGACTGTGCCGCGACGAGCACGTGCGCAGCCGCGGCGTGTACGTTGCGGCCGGCGACGGCGCGGACGAGGACGTCGTCATGCACGCCGTGGCGCCGCGCCTGAGCGCACGCCGGGGACGCTGCGCCGCCGCGCGCCGCGCCACGGCGAACATACCGGGCAGGTGCTGCGCGACCTGGGCCTGAGCCAGGAAGACATCCGGCAACTGCACGAACAGGGAGACATCAAATGCGGCTGAACGGATTGCGGTCTTTGCTGTTCGTGCCCGCTAATGCGCCGGCATTCATCGAGCGCGCGCACGAGCGCGGCGCGGACGCCGTCATCCTCGACCTGGAAGACGCCGTGCCGGCCGAGCAGAAAGAGGAAGCGCGCCAGCGCGTGGCCGCGCTTCGCGCAAGCTGGCCGAGCGCGGCGTGCCGCTGCTGCTGCGCCTGAACGCCAACCCTCGCGCCTGGCGCGCCGACCTGGAATGCGCCGACCTGGGGGTGCTGGGCGCCGTCATGCTGCCCAAGGTGGAGACGCCGGCCCAGGTCAACGCGCTTGCCGATGCGTTGGACGAGCTGGAGCGCGCGCAGGGGCTGGCGCGGCAGATCGCCATTGCGGCCCTGATCGAATCGCCGCTGGGCGTGCTGCGCGCGCGAGATCGCCTGCCGCTCGCCGCGCCTGTGCGCGCTGGGCTTTGGCGCCGAGGACTACGCCGCGGCCATGTCCGTCGCCGCGAGCCGGACAGCCTGCGCTGGGCCGCCCAGCAGGTCACTAACAGCGCCCGCGCTTTCCAGCTCGGGTGCTGGGGGCTGGCCGACAGCATCGCCAATCTGCAGGACATGCCGCGCTTCGATGCCGCGGTGCGCGAGGCGCGCAAGCTGGGCTTTACCGGCAGCGTGGCGATCCATCCGCGCCAGGTGCCCTACGTCAACCGCGGCTTCAGTCCCACCGACGCCGAACTCGACTGGGCGCGCCGCGTGGTGGCGGCCGCCTCGGCCGCGCGCCGGGAAGGCAAGGGCGTGGTGCTGGTGGACGGCAACATGGTGGATCAGCCGCTGCTGGAGCGGGCCATGCGCTGGTTTAGTCCTGGTGTAGAGGGATACCGGCCGTTGCAAGACCTTTCACCGATTCCCCCGTAAAATCACGCCATTCAGCAAGGCTTCAACCATCTTTCAATAGACAGCACCTAAGGAGGACCACTCATGGCCCTAGTCTCCATGCGCCAGTTGCTCGACCATGCCGCCGAGCACGGCTACGGCATTCCCGCGTTCAACGTCAACAACCTGGAGCAGGTCCAGGCCATCATGGAAGCCGCGGCGGAGACCGACAGCCCGGTCATCATGCAGGCCTCCGCCGGCGCGCGCAAATACGCGGGCGAAACCTTCCTCAAGCACCTCATCCAGGCCGCGGTGGAGTCATACCCGCACATTCCCGTGGTCATGCACCAGGATCACGGCCAGTCGCCCGCGGTCTGCCAGGGCGCGATCGACCTCGGCTTCTCCAGCGTAATGATGGACGGCTCGCTGAAAGAAGACGGCAAGACCATCGCCGACTACGACTACAACGTCGAAGTGACCAGGAAGGTCGTGGACGCCGCGCACAAGCTGGGCGTCACGGTCGAAGGCGAACTGGGCTGCCTGGGCTCGCTCGAAACCATGCAGGGCGACAAGGAAGACGGCCACGGCGCCGACGGCAAGCTCACCATGGACCAGCTCCTCACCGACCCCGAGCAGGCCGCCGACTTCGTGCGCAAGACCCAGCTCGACGCCCTGGCCATCGCCATCGGCACCAGCCACGGCGCCTACAAGTTCACCCGCAAGCCCACCGGCGACATCCTGTCGATTTCGCGCATCAAGGAAATCCACGCCCGCCTGCCCAACACCCACCTGGTGATGCATGGCAGCTCCAGCGTGCCGCAGGAACTGCTGGCCGAGATCCGCGAATTCGGCGGCGACATGAAGGAAACCTACGGCGTGCCGGTCGAGGAAATCCAGGAAGCCATCAAGTTCGGCGTGCGCAAGATCAATATCGACACCGACATCCGCCTGGCCATGACGGGCGCCATCCGCCGCTTCTTCGCCGAGAACCCCAGCAAGTTCGACCCGCGCGAATACCTGAAGCCGGCCCGCGCCGCGGCCAAGGCGATCTGTGTCGCCCGCTACACGCAGTTCGGCACCGCCGGCAACGCCAGCAAGATCAAGCCGGTCCCGCTGACCGAGATCGCCGCGCAATACGCCTCGGGCAAGCTGGCCCAGGTGGTGCAGTAAGCCGGCATGGCGCCGGGGCCGCGCGCCTCGCGCCATCCCTGCAAAACGGATCAGCCTTGAACTGGCCCCCGAAAGTTGGACGTATATCCAACCTTCGGGGGTTTTTATTTGACGTGCCCCCGGAATATCCGCACAGGTCAAAACCGGAGGTAAGGTTGCTTCTCAGCGCCCCGGCGCGGCGCGTTCAGCCCGGCGCCGGCGCGTTGCGCGGGAAATGCGGCACCGACGTGTCGACGTGGTGCCATGACGGCGCG
Source organism: Achromobacter sp. DMS1 (assembly GCF_001270295.1). Lineage (NCBI taxonomy): Bacteria > Pseudomonadati > Pseudomonadota > Betaproteobacteria > Burkholderiales > Alcaligenaceae > Achromobacter > Achromobacter sp. DMS1. The sequence continues at coordinate 9,471 of NZ_LHSJ01000152.1, forward strand.
GAGGCCGTCCACAGCGTGGCCTGAGAATGAAACGCCTCGGGATCGTCCAGCGCGCCGGCGCGCACGATCTCGTATCCCATGCCGTCCGACCCGCCGAACAGCGGCGTGCCGCAGTCGGCGCAGAAGCTGCGCATCACCGTGTGCCCGGAGTCTCCCCTGTAGCGGTGCTCCTTGGGGCGGCCGCGCAGCAGCGTGACCGAGCCGGCCCGGAACAGCAGGGCATGGGCGGGGGCGCCGCCGCTGGAATACTGGCAATCCCGGCAATGACAGGTGGCGGCGGTGAAAGGCTCATCGGTAACGGCAAAGCGGATGGCGCCGCACTGGCAGCCGCCCGTGAGATGCACTTGCGCGTCCGGGCCCGCCGGGCGTTTGCGTATCGCGTCCTGCACGAGTTTCTCCTCCCTGGGTGAGGCCGTGACACCCTGGAAAGGGTGGCCGGCGCTGCGGTTTGCGTGGCTCACAGCCTAACGCGCCGGCGCCGCGCCGTCGAGGGCGGCGG
>NZ_LHSJ01000153.1:0-9942 GCF_001270295.1 Achromobacter sp. DMS1
CGTCGAGGCGTCTCGGCTCGCCGTACCAATGGGGCGCCTTCATGCCCGGCGTGCCCGACCTCACCGAGTTCCCGCACAAGAAGTTCGCCCGCATCCACAGCGCGCTGTGGCGCAATCCCGCGCCCGACCTGCTCACCTACGCCTACGGCGGCGGCCTGCCGGCGCTGCGCGAGGCGCTGGCCCAGCACCTGGCCATCACGCGGTCCATCGATTGCGATCCCGAGCAGATCCTCATCACCGAGGGCTCGCACCAGGCCATCGACCTCGTCACCCGCATCCTGGGCGACGCGGGCGACACGGCCTGGACGGAAGACCCGGGCTACTGGGGAGCGCGCAGCGTGTTCCACGCGCAACGGCGTGCGCACCGTGCCGCCTGCCCGTCGACGAAGAGGGCATGCGCGTGCCGGCCGACGCGGGCAGCGCGCCGCCGCGCTTCATTTTCGTGACGCCCTCGCACCAGTACCCCCTGGGGCCGGTGATGTCGCTGGCGCGCCGCCGCCAGCTGCTGGCCCTGGCGCGCCAGGCCGGAAGCTGGATCATCGAGGACGACTACGACAGCGAATTCCGCTTCTCCGGGCGTCCCATCGCCTCGCTGCTCGGGCTGGAGCCCGACGCGCCCGTCATCTACCTGAGCACGTTCAGCAAGACGCTCTACCCCGGCCTGCGGGTGGCGTACCTGGTGCTGCCCAAGAGCCTGACGGCCGCGTTCCAGGCGGCGCACGCCGAGCTGTACCGCGAAGGGCACCTCATGACGCACGCGGCGCTGGCGGCTTTCATTTCCGAGGGACACTACGCCGCCCACATCCGGCGCATGCGCATGCTGTACGGCAGGCGGCGCGCCATGCTGGTCAATCTCATCGAGCGGCGTCTGGGCGCCGACTGGCTCTACCGCGACGCCAGCCAGGCGGGGCTGCATCTGGTGCTGAACCTGCCGGACGGCATGGACGACCTGCGGGTGGTGGAAGAGGCGCGGGCGCGCGGCGTGCTGACGCGTCCGCTGTCGCGCTACTACGCGGGCGAGGAGGGACGCCGCTCGGGCCTGCTGCTGGGCTATGCCTGCGTGCCCGAGCACGACATCGCGCGCAAGTTCGAGGTGCTGCTCGACGCCCTGGCCGAAGTGGCGCGCCCCGCGGACCGCGTCTCAATACGCCCGTAGCGCCGACTGGAACGCCGCGGCGTTGCGCATGCCCTGGTCTTCGAAGTTGGTGTTGAACACGGCGTGCGCCTGCGCGCTTTCCCGCGCCAGCCGGACGAAGCGTTGCGCCAGCTCGGCCAGCTCCTCCTGCGAGTATTCGTACTGGAAACGGCCCGACGACGCCGCGCCCCGGGCGCCCCAGCGGCCGGCATTGCGCCCGTGCAGCCGCAGCAGCGTGAGATCGGGGTGCGTGCAGGCCCACACCGCGGGCACGTGTTGTCCACTCCTTGCGGCGCGTCCACCACGGTATGGGCCAGGCCCAGCTCGCGTTCCATGGCCAGCGTGTCCCGCGTGGGCGCGGCCGTCGAACCAGCTCGCGTGCCGGAACTCCACCGACACCAGGAAATCCTCCATGCGCCGCGCGCATTCGGCCACGCGCGCCAGCCGCGCGCGTCGCGCCGCACCCAGGGCGGAAACTGGAAATGCACCGCGCCCAGCTTGCCGGGCAGGCGCAGCGGCTCCAGGGCCAGCAGGAAGCGCCGCCACAGCTCGTCGCCAAGGTCGCCGGGCATGCCGTCGGCGTAGATGACCGGCGCCTGCCAGCCGGCGAGTTCGCGCCGCACGTCCGCGGGCAGAGCCGAGAGCGGGGTCTGGTGGCCGGTGAAGAGCCGGTAGGCTTTCACGTTGAAGACGAAGCCGTCCGGCGTGCGCTGCGCCCAAAGGTGCGTGGTCTGCGCGGTGGGCAGGGCGTAGAAGCCGGCGTCGGCCTCGGCCAGGCCGAATCGCGAGGCGTAGTGGCGCAGCCGGGCTTCGGGGGTGTGGGCGTGCGCGGGGTAGAAGCGCGCAGGCCAGCAGCGTGGGGTCGGTCCAGGAGGCGGTGCCCGTGAGCAGGCGCATGAGGGAGGTCGGACGAAATTCGGAAAATTCTGTATAAATATACAGTTCCCGGCTGGCGCGGAGCAATCCGCGGCCGGCCTTCCGGTTTCCGTTCCCCGGTTCCCGATTTCCTGTTTTCCGATCGACGGCCGCCCGCGGCCCGCCCCATGTCCGCTACCGATTTTCCGCCTTCCGATGCCGCGCTGGTCCGGCAGGAGCGCCCCGCAGCCGGGCGCCCCGCAGCCGGGCGCCCCGATTCCCGGCCCGGGTCGGCTGACCCTCTTGCCGAACTCAATCCGTCCCAGCGCGAGGCCGTCGAGCATGGCGCGGACGGCGGCATCGGGGAGAGCGGGCCGCTGCTGGTCATCGCGGGAGCCGGTTCCGGCAAGACCAATACGCTGGCGCACCGGGTGGCGCATCTCATCCTCAACGGCGCGACCCGTCGCGCATGCTGCTGCTGACCTTCTCGCGCCGCGCCGCGCAGGAGATGGAGCGCCGGGTGGGCGGGGTGCTGGCGCGCGTCATGCGGCTGCGCCCGGGCGCGCAGCCGCCCTCGCTGCCCTGGTCGGGCACGTTCCACAGCATCGGGGCGCGTCTGCTGCGCGATTGCGCCGGCCGCATCGGCCTGTCGGCGTCTTTCACCATCCACGACCGCGGCGACGCCGAAGACCTGATGGGCATGGTGCGCCACGAGTTGGGCCTGTCGGCCGCCAAGTCGCGTTTTCCGCTCAAGGGCACCTGCCTGGCGATCTATTCGCGGGTGGTCAACAGCCAGGCGCCGGTGGCCGAGGCGCTGAACACGGCCTTTCCCTGGTGCGCGCAGTGGGAAGACGAGCTCAAGTCCCTGTTCCGCGCCTATGTGGCCGCCAAGCAGGACCAGCAGGCGCTCGACTACGACGACCTGCTGCTGTACTGGGCGGAAATGATGTCCGATCCGGAGATCGCGGCCGACGTGGGCGCGCGCTTCGACCACGTGCTGGTGGACGAATACCAGGACACGAACCGCCTGCAGGCCGCCATTCTGCTGGCCATGAAACCCGACGGGCGAGGCTTGACGGTGGTGGGCGACGACGCGCAGTCGATCTATTCCTTCCGCGCCGCCACGGTGCGCAACATCCTGGATTTTCCCTCCCGGTTCGCGCGGCCCGCCCGCGTGGTGACGCTGGAGCGCAACTACCGATCCACCCGGCCCATACTCGATGCCTCCAACGCGGTCATCGGCCAGGCCGCCGAGCGCTACGCCAAGAACCTCTGGACCGATCGGGCCTCCAGCCAGCGGCCGGAGCTGGTGACGGTGAGCGACGAGGCCGGCCAGGCGCGCTGGGTGGCCGACCAGGTGCTGGCGCAGCGCGAGGCGGGCCTGGCGCTCAAGTCGCAGGCGGCGCTGTTCCGCTCGGCCAGCCATAGCGCCGCGCTGGAGCTGGAACTCACCCGGCGCGACATCCCGTTCGTGAAATTCGGCGGCCTGCGCTTTCTGGAGGCCGCGCACGTCAAGGATCTGCTGTCGGTGCTGCGCTGGGCCGAGAATCCGCGCGGCCGCATGGCGGGCTTCCGTGCGGCGCAGCTGCTGCCGGGCGTCGGACCGGCCACCGCCGGCAGGCTGATGGACGCCATGGCGGCCTCGGCCGAGCCCTTGCGCACCTTGCGCGAATTCAAGCCCGGCGCGGCCGCCCAGGAAGACTGGCGGGCCTTCGCCCGCACCTACGAAGCCCTGTGCGATCCGGCGCTGCGCTGGCCGGCCGATGTGGACCTGGCCCTGCGCTGGTATGCCACGCACATCGAGCGCCTGTACGAGGATGCCCGGGTGCGCAAGGCCGACCTGGACCAGCTCGTGCGCATCGCCGCCGGCTACCCTTCGCGCGAGCGCTTCCTGACCGAACTCACGCTGGACCCGCCCGACGCCACCAGCGACGAATCGGGCGCGCCGCTGCGCGACGAGGATTACCTGATCCTGTCCACCATCACTCCGCCAAGGGCCAGGAGTGGAAGGCCGTCTACGTGCTCAACGTGGTCGACGGCTGCATCCCGTCCGACATGAGCACCGGCTCGGCCGAGGAGATCGAGGAAGAGCGCCGCCTGCTCTACGTGGCCATGACGCGCGCGCGCGAGCGGCTGCAGCTCATCGTGCCGCAGCGGTTCTACGTGCACCAGCAGACCGGCATGGGCGACCGCCACGTGTATGGTTCGCGCACCCGGTTCATCACGGACGCCATGCTGCCCCTCTTCGAGCACCTGCCCAAGCCGCCCGAGCTGCCGTTCGGCCGGGGCGGCGCGTCGCGCCGCAGGCGCCGCGCATCGACGTCACGCGCCGCGTGCGCGACCTGTTTTCCTGATCCGGGCCGCGCCCTGGGCTATCATCGTCGGTATTCCACGCTGCGCAGGCGGGGGCCGAACGCCTGAGGTCGTCTATGCTCAAGGAAACCACCGAAGCACGCGAAGCCGCCGGGCAGGGCGGCGAAGTCGTCGCGTCCATCGCCTACGTCAATGGCCGCCGCGCCCGCGAAGTGCCGATCGACGAAGTGGGCGCCCATATCCGGCAGCCCGACGGCATGCTCTGGATCGGGCTGCGCAACCCGCGCCCCGAGCTGCTCGCCCAGGTGACGAGCCAGCTCGCGCCTGCACCAAGAACCAGGAAGAAATGCTGGAGCCGCACAAGCGGCCCAAGATCATCGACTACGGCAATATGGTGCTCATCGTCGCCATCACGGTCGAGGTCGAGGGCGACCGCCCGGCTTTCGGCGAAACCCAGTTCCTCATCGGCGACGGCTTTCTCGTCACCGTGCGGCGCGGCGCCACGGCGGGCCACAGCCCGCTGCGCGAGCGCCTGGAGGCTTCGCCCGACCTGCTCAAGCGCGGCAGCGACTACGTGGCTTCCGAGCTGCTGGACTGGCTGGTCGACCGCTACGTGGCGGCGGCGGGCAAGTTCGAGGCGGTGGTCGAGGGCGCGGAGCAGAAGCTGCTGATCCGCGGCGCCAAGGACGCCGATATCCGCAGGCTCTACCGGCAGCGCCGCGACCTGCTGCGCGTGCACACCGTGGTCTCGCCGCTGGCCGAGATCTGCCGCCGCCTGGCGCGGGTGGAAATGTCTTCGGTGGACGAGCTCGCGCGCCCATACTTCGGCGAGGTGGCCGACCGCGTGCTGCGGGTGGACGAGCTGTTCAATTCGCTGCGCGAGGCGCTGGCCTTCGCCTTCGAGGCCAGCCTCATGATCGGCCAGTCGGCGCAGAACGACATCACCCGCAAGCTCGCGTCCTGGGCCGCCATCCTGGCCGTGCCCACCGCCATCGCGGGCATCTACGGCATGAACTTCGAGTTCATGCCCGAACTCAAGACGCACTGGGGCTATCCCGTCACGCTGGGCGTCATCGCGGCGGCCTGCTCCTTCCTGTACTGGCGCTTCCGCAAGTCGGGCTGGCTCTAGGGCCGCCGGCGGGCGGCGCGGCAAAACGGCCGCTTCCGCGCCGCGCCGGACGCGGCTGTGGCACACTGCCAGCCGTTTTCCCCAGCCTGTCCACACGAGAAGGAGCCCGGCAATCTTGCGCGGCAAACCCCCATTCCGCAACGGCGGCAAGCTGACCGCCCTGGTCGTGGCGCTCATCCTGGCGGCGGCCGGCGCCCTGGTGAACCACCTGCAGCCGCGGGCGCCCGCTCCGCCGGCCGGCAGCCGGGACGCGGCGCCGCCGACGGCGTGCCCGCCGGCAGCTATACCCTCACGGGGCCCATCGTCAACGTGGCCGACGGCGACACCGTCACGCTGCGCGCGCCCGGCGGCCAGCGCCGCATACGCATGGACAGTATCGACGCGCCCGAGGAAGGGCATGGCGCGGAGCAGCCCGGCCAGCCCTACGCCGAGCCGCGCGCAGCACCTGGCCGGCCTGGTGGCGGGCAAGACGCTCACCGCCCAGTGCTACGAGCAGGACCAGTACGGGCGCGACATCTGCGCCCTGATTCTCGAAGACGGGCGTTCCGCCAACCGGCTCCAGGTGGAGGCCGGCTACGCCTGGGCCTATACCGCCCGCCAGGGCGCCTACCTGCGCGATCCCGCCATGCCCGGACTGCAGAAGGCCGCGCAGAGGGAGGGCAGGGGGCTGTGGGCCCAGAAACGCGCGGTCCAGCCCTGGAAGTGGCGCTACGACTGCTGGCGGCAGCGGCAGTGCGACGCCGCGCAATAGGGTGGCGCGCCGGTGCCGCGCCGGCGTCGATTGCGATATGCTCTCACTCGGCGTCCGACACCGCGGAAGTCGGCGGGCTCTCAAACCGCTACCAGAAAGGAAGCATTACGCATGCGTGTATCGAAGCGGCTCTGGGCGGCAGCCGTGTTGCTGCTGCTGGCGCTGTCAGGCTGCTCCCCGGAAAACACCCTGCACAGCCCCATCAACAGCCCCTATCCCGCCGGCGCCGAGGCCGGCAACACGCTCTATTCCGCGTTCGTCAAGCGCTCGCCCAAGTACCTGGACCCGGCCAGTTCCTATTCCGGCGACGAGACGCCCTACACCTACAACATCTATGAGCCGCTCTACGGGTATCACTACCTGAAGCGGCCTTACGAGCTGGTGCCGCGCGCGGCTGCCGCCATCGACCCGCCGGTCTACCTCGACGCCCGGGGCAGGCCGCTGCCGGCCGACGCGCCGGGCGAGCAGATCGCCCACAGCGTGTACGACATCCGCATCCGCCCCGGCATCCGTTTCCAGCCTCACCCGGCCTTCGCGCGCAGGCCCGACGGCTCCTACGCCTATTACCCGCTGTCGCCGGCCGATCTCGAAGGCAGGTACGCCATTCCCGATTTTCCCGAAACCGGCACGCGCGAGCTCACCGCCGACGACTACGTCTACGCTTTCCGCCGCCTGGCCAGCCCGCGCGTGGTGTCTCCCATCTACACGCTCATGGCCAGCTACGTGGAGGGAATGAAAGAATGCGGCGGACCGCCTGCGCCAGCGCGACAGGCCCTGCGCCGCGCCGCCCCGGAGGGCGCCGCGCCCTGGCTGGACCTGCGCGAACCCGACGGCTTCACCGGCGTGCAGGCGCTGGACGCCCATACGCTGCGCATCCGCGTCAAGGGCAAGTATCCCCAGTTCAAGTACTGGCTCGCCATGACCTTCACCGCGCCCGTGCCCTGGGAAGCCGACCGCTTCTACAGCCAGCCGGGCATGGCCGCCCACGATCTCTCGCTCAATACCTGGCCCGTCGGCACGGGCCCCTATATGCTGGTGGAGTCGCTGCAGAACCGCCGCCACGTGCTCGCCCGCAATCCCAACTATCACGGCGAGCCCTATCCCTGCGAAGGCGAGCCCGGCGACCGCGAGGCCGGCCTGCTGGCCGATTGCGGCAAGCCCACGCCCTTCATCGACCGCGCGGTGTTCAGCGTCGAGAAAGAGGCCATCCCGCTCACCGGCAAGTTCATGCAGGGCTACTACGACGTGCCCCAGATCGAGCGCGGCGAATACGGCGTGGCCATGCTGGTGGCCGCCGCCGACAGCGCCGACAAGGCGCGCCAGTACCGCGAGCACGGCATCAAGCTGCCCACCACCATCGAGACGGCGAACTGGTACATGGGCTTCAACTGGCTCGACCCCGTGGTGGGCAAGGGCGACACGCCCGAACAGGCCGAGAAGAACCGCAAGCTGCGCCAGGCGATCAGCATCGCCTTCGATTGGGAGGAATACGTCGCGGTCTTCGAAAACAGCCAGGCTTCGGTGGCTTACGGGCCGGTGCCGCCCGGGGTGCTGGGCTACCGCGAGCCCCCCGAGGGCATCAACCCGGTGGTGTACGACGTGGTGGACGGCAAGCCGGTACGCAAGTCCATCGACGTGGCGCGGCGGCTGCTGGCCGAGGCCGGCTACCCCGACGGCCGCAACGCCAAGACCGGCGCGCCGCTGGTGCTCTACTACGATTCCATGGTGGGCGGCGGCTCGAATCCGCAGTTCGACTGGATGCGCCGCCAGATGGCCAAGCTCGGCGTGCAGCTCGACGTGCGCGCCACCGACTACAACCGTTTCCAGGACAAGATGCGCAGCGGCTCCGCGCAATTGTTCTTCTGGGGCTGGAACGCCGACTACCCCGACGCCGAGAACTTCCTGTTCCTGCTCTACGGGCCGAACGCCAAGGCCAGGACCGGCGGCGAAAACGCGGCCAACTACCAGAACCCCGAATTCGACAGACTCTTCGAACAGATGAAGTACCTCGACGACGGCCCAGAGAAAGAACGGCTCATCGCGCGCATGGTCGCCATCGTGCAGCGCGACGCGCCCTGGATGTTCGGCTATTTCCCCATGTCGGGCGGCGCCTACCAGCAATGGGTGGGCAACGCCAAGCCCACCCAGATGGTGCGCAACACCCTGCAATACATGAAGATCGACGCCCCCTTGCGCCAGCGCAAGATCGACGAATGGAACCGGCCCGTCTGGTGGCCGCTGGGCCTGTTCGCGCTGCTGCTGGCCGCGGCGGTATGGCCTTCGTACGCCGCGCTGCGCCGGCGCGAGCGCCAGACGGCCTTTTCCGCGCCGGCGCGCGAGGAGGCGCCATGATCGGCTACGTTCTGCGCCGGTTGCTGTACGGGATGCTGATCCTGATCGGCGTCAACCTGCTGACCTTCGTGCTGTTCTTCGCCGTCAACACGCCCGACGACATGGCGCGGCTGTCCATCGGCGGCCAGCGGATCAGCCAGGACGCCATCGAGAAATGGAAGGCCGAGCGCGGCTACGACAAGCCGCTCTTCTACAACAGCGGCGCCCAGGGCGCGGCCCGCCTGACCGACACGGTGTTCTACCAGCGTTCCGTGCCGCTGCTGGCGCTGGAATTCGGCACGTCCGACGGCGGCCGCGACATCGGCCGCGAGATCCGCACCCGCATGGGGCCCAGCCTGGCCCTGGCCGTGCCCACCTTCCTGCTGGGGCTGTTCGTCAGCGTGATGTTCTCGCTGGGGCTGGTGTACTTCCGCGCCACGCGGCTGGATTTCTGGGGCGTGGTGCTCTGCGTCGTGCTGCTGTCCATCTCCAGCCTGTTCTACATCATCGCGGGGCAGTGGCTCTTCGCCAAGATGCTGCGGCTCGTGCCCTTTTCCGGCTTCGAGTGGGGCTGGGACGTCTCCAAGTTCCTGGCGCTGCCGGTGCTGGTGGCCATCGTGTCGCGCTTGGGGCCGGAGGCGCGCTTCTACCGCACGCTCTTCCTGGAGGAAATCGGCAAGGACTACGTGCGCACCGCCCGCGCCAAGGGCCTGGCCGAGCGCGTGGTGCTGCTGCGCCACGTGCTGCGCAACGCCATGCTGCCCATACTCACCAGCACCGTGGCGGCCTTGCCGCTGCTCTTCATGGGCAGCCTGATCTCGGAGTCTTTTTTCGGCATTCCGGGGCTGGGCAGCTACACCATCGACGCCATCAACGCCCAGGACTTCTCCGTGGTGCGGGCCATGGTGTTCCTCGGTTCCGCGCTGTACATCGTCGGGCTCGTGCTGGCCGACATCTCCTACACGCTGGCCGATCCCCGCGTCCGATTCGAGTAGCCGCCATGCCCAAGTTCGTTTTCCTCTGGACCGACGTCGCGCTCTGGCTCATGGCGCTGGGCGTGCTGCTGTATGCCTGGCGTGTGTCGCGCAGCCCCGCTTTGCGGTCCACCTGGGGCCGGGTGCGCGCGACACGCCCGCCATGTGCTCGGCCGTCGCTGGCCGCGTTCGCCATCGTGGGGCTGGCCGATTCCGTGCATTACCGCCCGCTGCTTCCGCCGCGCCCGGCGCGCCCGCCGACGCCGCGCCGGCCTATGCGCCCTCGGTCGCGTCAGTGCTCGACGGGCTGCTGTCCGGCACCGTGCTCACCCGCCCCGAAAAAACCTACTCCGAGCCGCTGGCCGTGCGCCAGTTCACCAAGGAAACCATGCTCATCGACGGCAAGCCCGTGCGCGATTTCCCGCTGCTGCGGGGCGCGGGCGCGCATCTGGCC
>NZ_LHSJ01000153.1:10611-14691 GCF_001270295.1 Achromobacter sp. DMS1
ATGATCGAGATGCCCAACAGAATCAACATAATCAGCTGAACCGGCACGCTGGCGTGCGAAATCAGCGAAAGCAACGACATGTCGTTGGTGACTTGCATGGTTATTCCTGAATGAATTCCAGTTTTGCGCGAAGGTCGGCCGGAAGTTCCGTCGGCCGCATATGGATGGCMTGCAGGTGGTTCACCAGGGCGCCGGCCGCCGCCAGGATGAGCGCCACGACCAGGGCGGTCAGCTTGCCGCCGTTGCGGAATGGGGGTTTGCCGCGCAAGATTGCCGGGCTCCTTCTCGTGTGGACAGGCTGGGGAAAACGGCTGGCAGTGTGCCACAGCCGCGTCCGGCGCGGCGCGGAAGCGGCCGTTTTTGCCGCGCCGCCCGCCGGCGGCCCTAGAGCCAGCCCGACTTGCGGAAGCGCCAGTACAGGAAGGAGCAGGCCGCCGCGATGACGCCCAGCGTGACGGGATAGCCCCAGTGCGTCTTGAGTTCGGGCATGAACTCGAAGTTCATGCCGTAGATGCCCGCGATGGCGGTGGGCACGGCCAGGATGGCGGCCCAGGACGCGAGCTTGCGGGTGATGTCGTTCTGCGCCGACTGGCCGATCATGAGGCTGGCCTCGAAGGCGAAGGCCAGCGCCTCGCGCAGCGAATTGAACAGCTCGTCCACCCGCAGCACGCGGTCGGCCACCTCGCCGAAGTATGGGCGCGCGAGCTCGTCCACCGAAGACATTTCCACCCGCGCCAGGCGGCGGCAGATCTCGGCCAGCGGCGAGACCACGGTGTGCACGCGCAGCAGGTCGCGGCGCTGCCGGTAGAGCCTGCGGATATCGGCGTCCTTGGCGCCGCGGATCAGCAGCTTCTGCTCCGCGCCCTCGACCACCGCCTCGAACTTGCCCGCCGCCGCCACGTAGCGGTCGACCAGCCAGTCCAGCAGCTCGGAAGCCACGTAGTCGCTGCCGCGCTTGAGCAGGTCGGGCGAAGCCTCCAGGCGCTCGCGCAGCGGGCTGTGGCCCGCCGTGGCGCCGCGCCGCACGGTGACGAGAAAGCCGTCGCCGATGAGGAACTGGGTTTCGCCGAAAGCCGGGCGGTCGCCCTCGACCTCGACCGTGATGGCGACGATGAGCACCATATTGCCGTAGTCGATGATCTTGGGCCGCTTGTGCGGCTCCAGCATTTCTTCCTGGTTCTTGGTGCAGGCGCCGAGCTGGCTCGTCACCTGGGCGAGCAGCTCGGGGCGCGGGTTGCGCAGCCCGATCCAGAGCATGCCGTCGGGCTGCCGGATATGGGCGCCCACTTCGTCGATCGGCACTTCGCGGGCGCGGCGGCCATTGACGTAGGCGATGGACGCGACGACTTCGCCGCCCTGCCCGGCGGCTTCGCGTGCTTCGGTGGTTTCCTTGAGCATAGACGACCTCAGGCGTTCGGCCCCCGCCTGCGCAGCGTGGAATACCGACGATGATAGCCCAGGGCGCGGCCCGGATCAGGAAAACAGGTCGCGCACGCGGCGCGTGACGTCGATGCGCGGCGCCTGCGGCGCGACGCGCCCGCCCCGGCCGAACGGCAGCTCGGGCGGCTTGGGCAGGTGCTCGAAGAGGGGCAGCATGGCGTCCGTGATGAACCGGGTGCGCGAACCATACACGTGGCGGTCGCCCATGCCGGTCTGCTGGTGCACGTAGAACCGCTGCGGCACGATGAGCTGCAGCCGCTCGCGCGCGCGCGTCATGGCCACGTAGAGCAGGCGGCGCTCTTCCTCGATCTCCTCGGCCGAGCCGGTGCTCATGTCGGACGGGATGCAGCCGTCGACCACGTTGAGCACGTAGACGGCCTTCCACTCCTGGCCCTTGGCGGAGTGGATGGTGGACAGGATCAGGTAATCCTCGTCGCGCAGCGGCGCGCCCGATTCGTCGCTGGTGGCGTCGGGCGGGTCCAGCGTGAGTTCGGTCAGGAAGCGCTCGCGCGAAGGGTAGCCGGCGGCGATGCGCACGAGCTGGTCCAGGTCGGCCTTGCGCACCCGGGCATCCTCGTACAGGCGCTCGATGTGCGTGGCATACCAGCGCAGGGCCAGGTCCACATCGGCCGGCCAGCGCAGCGCCGGATCGCACAGGGCTTCGTAGGTGCGGGCGAAGGCCCGCCAGTCTTCCTGGGCGGCCGCGCCGGGCTTGAATTCGCGCAAGGTGCGCAAGGGCTCGGCCGAGGCCGCCATGGCGTCCATCAGCCTGCCGGCGGTGGCCGGTCCGACGCCCGGCAGCAGCTGCGCCGCACGGAAGCCCGCCATGCGGCCGCGCGGATTCTCGGCCCAGCGCAGCACCGACAGCAGATCCTTGACGTGCGCGGCCTCCAGAAAGCGCAGGCCGCCGAATTTCACGAACGGGATGTCGCGCCGGGTGAGTTCCAGCTCCAGCGCGGCGCTATGGCTGGCCGAGCGGAACAGCGCCGCCTGCGACTTGAGCGCCAGGCCCGCCTCGCGCTGCGCCAGCACCTGGTCGGCCACCCAGCGCGCCTGGCCGGCCTCGTCGCTCACCGTCACCAGCTCCGGCCGCTGGCTGGAGGCCCGATCGGTCCAGAGGTTCTTGGCGTAGCGCTCGGCGGCCTGGCCGATGACCGCGTTGGAGGCATCGAGTATGGGCCGGGTGGATCGGTAGTTGCGCTCCAGCGTCACCACGCGGGCGGGCCGCGCGAACCGGGAGGGAAAATCCAGGATGTTGCGCACCGTGGCGGCGCGGAAGGAATAGATCGACTGCGCGTCGTCGCCCACCACCGTCAAGCCTCGCCCGTCGGGTTTCATGGCCAGCAGAATGGCGGCCTGCAGGCGGTTCGTGTCCTGGTATTCGTCCACCAGCACGTGGTCGAAGCGCGCGCCCACGTCGGCCGCGATCTCCGGATCGGACATCATTTCCGCCCAGTACAGCAGCAGGTCGTCGTAGTCGAGCGCCTGCTGGTCCTGCTTGGCGGCCACATAGGCGCGGAACAGGGACTTGAGCTCGTCTTCCCACTGCGCGCACCAGGGAAAGGCCGTGTTCAGCGCCTCGGCCACCGGCGCCTGGCTGTTGACCACCCGCGAATAGATCGCCAGGCAGGTGCCCTTGAGCGGAAAACGCGACTTGGCGGCCGACAGGCCCAACTCGTGGCGCACCATGCCCATCAGGTCTTCGGCGTCGCCGCGGTCGTGGATGGTGAAAGACGCCGACAGGCCGATGCGGCCGGCGCAATCGCGCAGCAGACGCGCCCCGATGCTGTGGAACGTGCCCGACCAGGGCAGCGAGGGCGGCTGCGCGCCCGGGCGCAGCCGCATGACGCGCGCCAGCACCCCGCCCACCCGGCGCTCCATCTCCTGCGCGGCGCGGCGCGAGAAGGTCAGCAGCAGCATGCGCTGCGGGTCGGCGCCGTTGAGGATGAGATGCGCCACCCGGTGCGCCAGCGTATTGGTCTTGCCGGAACCGGCTCCCGCGATGACCAGCAGCGGCCCGCTCTCCCCGATGCCGCCGTCCGCGCCATGCTCGACGGCCTCGCGCTGGGACGGATTGAGTTCGGCAAGAGGGTCAGCCGACCCGGGCCGGGAATCGGGGCGCCCGGCTGCGGGGCGCCCGGCTGCGGGGCGCTCCTGCCGGACCAGCGCGGCATCGGAAGGCGGAAAATCGGTAGCGGACATGGGGCGGGCCGCGGGCGGCCGTCGATCGGAAAACAGGAAATCGGGAACCGGGGAACGGAAACCGGAAGGCCGGCCGCGGATTGCTCCGCGCCAGCCGGGAACTGTATATTTATACAGAATTTTCCGAATTTCGTCCGACCTCCCTCATGCGCCTGCTCACGGGCACCGCCTCCTGGACCGACCCCACGCTGCTGGCCTGCGGGCGCTTCTACCCCGCGCACGCCCACACCCCCGAAGCCCGGCTGCGCCACTACGCCTCGCGATTCGGCCTGGCCGAGGCCGACGCCGGCTTCTACGCCCTGCCCACCGCGCAGACCACGCACCTTTGSSTGGATGTCGTCCGCTACGTCGAGGACAACCTGCAGGGCGAACGGATGAGCGGCCTGCATGCCTTCGTTGGCGAGGATTTCTTCGACGCGCTCACCGGCCACGATGAGG
>NZ_LHSJ01000154.1:0-9904 GCF_001270295.1 Achromobacter sp. DMS1
GCCGGCGCACGATGCGCTGCGGGCCGTCATCGACGCGCTCTCGCCGGACGACGCGCGCGCCGTGCACCGCGCGCTGCTCGAATCGGAGGCGTCGGCGCGATCGGAGGCGCCGGGGCGCGCCGCGAGGCGCAATCCCGACGAAGAGCTGGCGGCGGACTGGCGCGAAGGCATCTATCCGTACCGCCATCGCATGCTGCGCCGGAACTACGAGAAGCAGAAGTACCGGCTGCAGGTGGAGCTGCTCAAGCTGCAGGCCTGGGTCAAGGCCACCGGCCAGCGCGTGGTGATCCTGTTCGAAGGGCGCGATGCGGCCGGCAAGGGCGGCACCATCAAGCGCATGATGGAGCACCTGAATCCGCGCGGCGCGCGCGTGGTGGCGCTGGAAAAGCCCTCCGACACCGAGCGCGGCCAATGGTATTTCCAGCGCTATGTGCAGCACCTGCCCACTGCGGGCGAGATCGTCATGTTCGACCGCTCCTGGTACAACCGCGCGGGCGTGGAGCGTGTCATGGGCTTTTGCTCGCAGGAGGAGTATCTGGAGTTCCTGCGCCAGGTGCCGGACTTCGAACGCCACCTGGTCAACAGCGGCATCCACCTCATCAAGTTCTGGTTCTCGGTCAGCCGCGAAGAGCAGCGCCGCCGTTTCATGCAGCGCAAAGTGCACCCGCTCAAGCAATGGAAGCTCAGCCCCGTGGACCTGGCCTCGCTGGACAAGTGGGACGACTACACCCGAGCCAAGGAAGCGATGTTCGCGCATACCGACACGGCCGACGCGCCCTGGATCGTCGTGAAGTCGGATTGCAAGAAGCGGGCCCGTCTCAACGCCATGCGCTACGTGCTCAGCCGGCTGCCCTACGAGGGCAAGAGCGCCGGCCCGGAGATGGCGATCGATTCGCTGATCGTGGGACGCGCGCTGTAGGCGGGACGGCGGAGCATCGGGGGCGGAGGGCGGGGCGTTCTTCCCCTCGCGGCGAATCCGGACCATCCGCCCGGCGATGCGCGCCGCGCGAACGCGGAAATACCCGGCGCGCGCTAGCGCCCGCGCATCCGGTCGATGAGCCGCCGGTCGCGCTTGGTGGGCCGGCCCTCGGCCAGGTCTTGCGCGGGTTCGGGAGCCAGGCGGCGCATCTCGGCCGCGCGCTCGCGGGCGGCAATGCTTTCGGGCGTTTCTTCGTAGAGCAGGCGCGCCGCGGGAGCCGGGCCGCGCACACCGCTCAGGGCGCGCACCCTGACGTGGATGGGCGGATCTTCCTTGCGCACCGTCACCAGGTCGCCCGGCGCGACCTCGCGCGCGGGCTTGGCCGGCTGCTGGTTGACGAAGACGCGGCCCTTGCCGATTTCCTGCGCGGCCAGGCTGCGCGTCTTGTAGAAACGCGCCGCCCACAGCCATTTGTCGATCCGGAGTTTTTCCATCTGTGCCTCGGAATGCCGATGGGCCAATGATATCCGGACGCGCGGGCTTGCCGCCCTCCACGAGGGCGCGTTTCTTGCCTCGGGCGGCAAAAAAAGCGCCCCGAAGGGCGCGGCAGTGCCGGCATGCCGGCAACGGGGCGGACTCGCCCCGCAGCACTCAATCCAGCTGGATGTTCGATTCCTTGACGACCTTCTGCCACTTGGCGATCTCGGCGCGGCGGAAGGCGTCGAGCTCGGCGGGCGTGGAGCCGATGGGCTCGGCGCCGATGCCCGCGAGCTGTTCCGCGATGGCGGGGTCTTTCAGCACCTTGGCCAGCGCCTGGGAAACCTGGTCGACGATTTCCGGCGGCGTGCCGGCGGGCGCGAAGACCGCGTTCCATTCATACGACTCGTAGCCCGGCACGCCGGATTCGGCGATGGTGGGCAGGTCGGGCGCGGTCTTGGAGCGCTCGCCGCCGCCCACGGCCACGGCGCGCAGCTTGCCGTTCTTCACGTGCTGCCAGGCCGAGCCCATGCTGGCGAACATGACGGGCACCTGGCCGGACATGACGTCGATCATGGCCGGGCCGCCGCCCTTGTAGGCCACGTGGTGCAGGTCGGTCTTGGCCAGCAGGTTGAAGAGTTCGCCCGCCAGGTGCTGGGCCGAGCCCGGGCCGGCGGAGGCGAAGTACACCGGCTCTTTGGCGCCGGGCTTGCCCAGGCGGATCAGGTCGGCCACGGTCTTGACCTCGTAAGAGGGCGTCACGACCAGCACGTTGGGCACGCGCAGCAGCAGGGACACGGGGGCGAACGCGGCCAGGGTGTCGAACTGCATCCTGGAATGCAGCGCCGGATTCTGCGCGTGGTTGGAGGCATCCAGCATCAGCGTGTAGCCGTCGGGCTTGGCCTTGGCGACCACCGCGCCGCCGATCATGCCGCCCGCGCCGCCGCGGTTCTCGATGACCACGGGCTGGCCCAGTTCGGCCGCCAGCTTGGGGCCGATCAGGCGCGCCACCACGTCCACCGTGCCGCCGGGCGGGTAAGTCACCACCAGCGTGATGGCACGCTCGGGGTACGCGGCCTGGGCCGCGCCGGCGGCGGCCAGCAGGGCGGCGGCGGCCAGGCCGCGGCGCATCAGGCGTTTGAGCAGGGAAGTCATGGGGTTTCTCCTTGGAATTGGAACAGTCGCAGGGGCGTGTCCGCGAGAATGGCGTGGCGCTGGACGGGGTCGTCGATCCAGGCGTCCAGCCATTGCACGGCGGCCGGGTAGGAGGCCGCGTGGCGGTGCTCGGTGTGGGGCCAGTCGCTGCCCCACATCAGGCGGTCCGCGGTATAGGCGTCGAGCAACTGGGCGGCCGCGGCCCGGCCCTGGCTGGCGCAGTCGTCCGCGTTCCAGTTGCGGTAGGGGGCGGACAGCTTCACCCAGACCCGGCCGGAGTCGGCCTGGCGCAGCAGGTAGCGAAAGCCCGGGTCCGCCGTGCCCAGCGCCGGATCGGGACGGCCGAAGTGGTCCACCACCACCTGGCATCCCTCGGCCAGCAGCGCGGGCAGCAGTTCGGGCAGGCGCGCCGCCTGGATGTGCGCTTCCACGTGCCAGCCCAGGGTGTTGGCGGTTTGCAGCACGCGGCGCCAGCCGGGCGAAGACAGGTCGGGCACGGGCAGGCCGATGAGGTTCAGGCGCATGCCCATCACGCCCGCGCCGGCCAGCCGGCGCAGCTCGTCTTCGCGCGTCTGTTCGTCCACCACCGCCACGCCGCGCAGGCGCTGCGGTTCGGCCTGCAGCGCCTGTTCCATATAGCGGTTGTCGGTGCCCAGGAAACTGGGTTGCACCAGCACGCCGTGGCTCAGGCCGTGCGAGTCCAGCAGGGCCAGGTAATCGGCGAGCGAGGCGTCGTAGTCGGGCGTATAGCGGCGCGCGGCGGTCAGGGGCAGACCCTGGCGGAACACATGCGCGTGGGTGTCAACGGCGGGGCCGAAGGGGGGCAATGCTGTCTCCTGGAACCGCGCCGGCAAGGCGGGCGCGGCGCTCGTTTCTCGTATGAGGCGGGATTCTAGGAAGAACGGTTATAGTTTTCTATTCAGTAAAAAGGCTTTATTCATATTGAATTGATATGGAAACCCGGCATCTGCGCTATTTTCTGGCGGTGGTGGACCATGGCAGCGTGAGCCGCGCCTCGGCCTGGCTCGGCATCGCCCAGCCGGCGCTCAGCCAGGCCCTGCGCCGCATGGAGCAGGATCTGGGCGTGCGGCTCTTCGACCGCTCGCGCCAGGGCGCCTCGCCCACCCCCGCGGCCCTGTCCATCCTGGAAGACGTGCGCGCCAGCGTGGCGCGCATCGATGCGGCGGCGCAGCGGCGCAGCGAAAGCGGGCGCGCGCCGCCGGACAGCTCACGGTGGGGGCTGGTGTCTTCGGCGCTGTTCGACACGCTGCCCCGGGCGCTGCGCGCGCTGCGGCGCCAGCGCCCGGGGGTGCGTGTCATCCTGCGCGAAATGAGCAACGCCGAGCAGGCCGAAGCCCTGCAGACGGGTGAAATCGACATCGGGCTGATGCATACGGGTGGCGGTGGGCGGCCGCATGCGCGAGCGCCAGCTCCTGCGCGAGCGGCTGGTGGCGGCGGTGCCCGACGAGTTCGAGGCCGAGGCGGACGGCACGGTGACGCTGGCCCGCATCGCACGGGCCGGGCTGGTCATGTACCCGCAATCGCAATTGCCGGCGTTCTACGCGGGCATTCTCGATGCGCTGCGCAGGGCCGGCCATGAAGCCCATGTGGCGCAGGAAGCCAACCGCACGCTCACCGTGCTGGCCTGCGTGGCGGGCGGCTGCGGCGTGGCGCTGCTGCCGAGCTGGATCCGCTCGCTGAATTTCAGCGGCGTGCGCTTCTGCGAAGTGCGCGACGGCCAGGACCTGCCCAGTTTCGACCTGAGCGCCATCTGGCCCGCGCGCTCGACGCCCACGCTGGCCGACCTGTTCGCCAATCTCGATTTGCGCGCGGGCTGAGCGGCCGCCGTTTTTTTCGCCGGACGCTTAAGCCACGCTTAAGGCGGCGCCGCGGCCGGAACTCGGCCCCGCCGCCTCGTCTAACCAGGAAACCGCAAGCAAGGTTTCCGCCCATGACCCTCGACTGGAATCAACAGCTTGCCCAGAGCGCGTGGTGGCTGCTGCGCGCCTTCGGCATCTCGGCCGCGCTGCTGGCCGCGCTGGCCTGGGTGCTCTCGCGCACCACCGGCTGGGGCCGCAAGTTCGGGCGCCTGGCCTGGCCCTACCTCAACCCGGCGCGCGACTGGCGGCCGCTGGCCACCGTGGCGCTGCTGCTCTTGCTGGCCATGTTCGCGGTGCGCATGACCGTGCTGTTCTCGTACTGGTACAACGGTTTCTACAGCGCGCTGCAGTCGCTGGACGCCAAGGCGTTCTGGCATTTCCTGGGCATATTCTCGGTGCTGGCCGCCGTGCACGTCGCGCGCTCGCTGGCGGACAGCTACGCCGGGCAAGCCTTCGACATTCATTGGCGCGTGTGGCTGAATGACTGGCTCACGCGCGACTGGCTGGACGAGGGCGCTTATTATCGCAGTCATTTCGTGGACGAGCCGGTCGACAACCCCGACCAGCGCATCGAGCAGGACATCGCCGCTTTCGTCACCGGCTCGCGCACGCTGGCCATCGGCGCACTGAGCGCCATGGTGTCGCTGGTGGAATTCACCGCCATTCTCTGGAGCCTGTCGGGCGCGCTCACCCTGGCCGGCGTGGAAATCCCGCGCGCCATGGTGTTCCTGGTGTACCTCTACGTGCTGGCGGCGACCTGGCTGGCCTTTCGCATCGGCCGCCCGCTGATCCGCCTGAACTTCCTGTCGGAAAGGCTCACCGCCAACTTCCGCCATGCCCTGTTGCGCCTGCGCGAAAACGCCGAGAATGTCGCCTTCTACCAGGGCGAGGGCGTGGAGCGCGGCACGCTGTGGACGCGGTTTTCCGCCTACATCGCCAACCTGTGGGCGCGCGTGTACCGGGGGCTGAAGTTCGACGGCTTCAACCTCTCGGCCAGCCAGGTGGCGGTGGTGTTTCCGTACATCATCCAGGCGCCGCGCTTTTTCAGCGGCGCGATCAAGCTGGGCGACGTGATGCAGACCTCGCAGGCTTTCGGCCAGGTGCACGACTCCCTATCGTTCTTCCGCACCTCTTACGATGCCTTCGCGCAGTATCGCGCCACCCTGGACCGCCTGAACGGCTTTCTGGACGCCAACGCGGCGGCGCGCGCGCTGCCCGCGCTGCGCGCCGAGCCGCTGGACGATGGCCTGGAGATGGACGGCATTGCCGTAACGCGCCCCGACGGAAAGCCGCTGGTGCGCGATCTGTCGCTGCGGCTGTCGCCCGGCCAGGCGCTGCTCATCAAGGGCCCTTCGGGCAGCGGCAAGACCACGCTGCTGCGCGCGCTGGCGGGCCTGTGGCCCTATGCGCAGGGCCGCCTGCGGCGGCCGGCGGGCGAGCAGGCGCTGTTTCTGTCGCAGCGCCCCTATCTGCCGCTGGGCGACCTGCGGGCGGCGCTGGCCTATCCGGGCCTGCCACGGGGCGGCGCGGACGAAGACGAACGCATGGCCGCGCTGCTGCGCGACGTGAATCTCGCGCACCTGCTGCCACGCCTGGACGAGGTGGCGGACTGGTCGCGCGTGCTTTCGCTGGGTGAGCAGCAGCGCCTGGCGTTTGCGCGCGTGCTGTACAACCGGCCGGCCATCGTGTTCCTGGACGAAGCCACTTCGGCCACCGACGAAGGTCTGGAGCACATGCTCTACGCCCTGCTGCGCGAGCGCCTGCCGCACCGCATGCTGGTGAGCGTGGGCCATCGCGGCACGCTGGACGCATTCCACACGCACGGGCTGGCGCTGGACGGCGAAGGCGGGTGGACATTCGGGGCCGTGCCGGCTCCGGCCTGCGCCGCCGGCCATTCGGGGCGCGCGGCGGCGGCGGGCGGCAGGCAGCGCCCGCGGCGCTGGATGCCGTGCAGCCGCCGCCGGATTTCAGGTGCCCATGCGCAGCGGCGCGGTGAGCTTGCGCAGCGCGGCCACCACGCTTTGCGCCGTGATGCGGCCCGTCTTGGGATTGGCCGAGGGAATGTTCTGGATCTCGACCGAGAACGACGCCGCGTCGGACTCGACCTCCACCCGGTGCACGTTGCGCTCCAGCGTGGGGTCGGCCCAGATTTCGAGCGTGGTGAGGTCGGGGCCGATGCCCGCCAGCGAGACGCTGACCGCCACGTTCAGGTTGGCGGGAAAGCCCACGGCGGCTTCGCGCGGCGAGCCGCGGAAGATCAGGCGCGGCTCGGTGACGTCGGACAGGTCGATGCGGTTTTCCACCAGGTAGGGCGCGCCCGCGAGCCCCTTGGGCGGCTTGCGGGTAATCATGGTGACCGAATGGATGACGCCCTCGGCCGCGGCCGTGATGGCGTCCAGCCCCAGGATGGCGCCCGAGGGCACCATGATCTGGCCGCCGCTGTCGCGGGCCAGGCCGATGAGGTCGTCGTGCTGGAGCAGGGCGCCCGCGCTCAGCACCACCAGCCGCTTGCCGGCCGCGAGCGCGGGCTCGGCGATCTGGCGGAAGACGGCGGCGGGCGCGCATTCGACCACGATGTCGCAGAGCTCGTGCAGGCGCTCCAGCGTGGTGTAGCGGGGAGCCTCGCCGCGCCAGGCGAAGGCCGGCGGGGCGTCGGGGTTGCGGACCGCCACGGCGGCCAGCGACAGGCCGGGCAGGCCGGCATCCAGGGATTGCGCCACGGACTGGCCGATGGCGCCGAAGCCGGCGATGCCGACGCGATAGTGGTTCATGGAGATGGGCACGGTGATGCCGCGGCGCGCCGCGGCGGGGTTGCGGGGCGGGTTGCCGCCCTGGAAGACACAGCGGCCCACTTTAGTCAGCGGGCCGGCATGCGTCAATGCGGAATGCCCGCAGGGCCGTCTACCCGGCGAGGCGGGCGTCCAGGCTGTTGGCGGCCAGCGCCTCGGCCTGCGCGCGCGACATGCCCAGGTGCTCGCGCAGGGCGCGGAAGTTCTCGTTGACGTAGCCGCCGAAATAGGCCGGGTCGTCGGAATTGACCGTGACCTTCACGCCGGCGTCCAGCATCGACAGGATGTTGTGCCGCGACATGTGCTCGAAGACGCACAGGCGCGTGTTGGACAGCGGACATACGGTGAGCGGCACCTGCTCGTCGATCAGCCGCGCCATCAGCCGCGGGTCTTCGGCGGCGCGCACGCCATGGTCGATGCGCGCCACCTTCAGCAGGTCGAGCGCCTCCCATACGTATTCCGGCGGGCCTTCCTCGCCCGCGTGCGCCACGGCGGCCAGCCCCTCGGCGCGCGCGCGTTCGAACACGCGCTGGAAAAGCCGCGGCGGAAAGCCGCGCTCGCTGCTGTCCAGGCCCACCGCGATGAAGGCGTCGCGGTAGGGCAGCGCCTCGTCCAGCGTGCGCTGCGCGTCTTCCTCGGGCAGGTGGCGCAGAAAGCTGAGAATCAGGCCGCTCGTCACGCCCAGCCGCTCGCGCCCGTCGGCCAGCGCCTGGCCGATGCCCTCGAACATGGCGCCCATGGGCACGCCGCGGCTGGTGTGCGTCTGCGGGTCGAAAAAGGGTTCGGTGTGCACCACGTGCTGTTCCCGGCACTTGAGCAGATACGCCCAGGTCAGGTCGTAGAAGTCCTGCGCCGTGCGCAGCACGCCGGCGCCCTGGTAGTAGAGGTCCAGGAATTCCTGCAGGTTGTGGTACCGATACGCGGCGCGCAGCGCGTCGATGTCGGGCCAGGGCAGCGCCACGCGGTTGCGCCGGGCCAGTTCGAACAGCAGCTCGGGCTCCAGCGAGCCTTCCAGGTGCATGTGCAGCTCCGCCTTGGGCAGGGTGTCGAGCCAGTCTTGCATGGGAACTCCAGAATCCGGTTGGGGCGAGACCGGGGCGGACGCGCCGGCGGCGGCCGGCCCGGGGCGGCAGTGCTCCGATTATTCTCCGCCATCGCGCACGGCGCAACGCGGCAACCCGCAAGTGTCATTCACGATGGCGCCGATGAGGGAGCGGGCCGGCGCCGCGTTCGATTTCGCCGCCGCCTCGCGTTACCATCGCGGCTGATCCCGAATTTCCAGGATAGCCATGCGTCAGAGCCTAACGCGTTTTCGAATCTCGTCCCGTTCCCCGGTCCTGCTGGCATTGACGGCGGCCGCATTGGCTGGCGCCGCCCAGGCCCAGTCGCCGTCATCGGCCACCGGCTCGCGCTTGCAGCCGGCGCCCGCCGCGTCTGTGCCCGGCGCTGCGACGGCGGCCGCGCCCGCCGCCGCTCCCGCCATCATCGCGCCCACCGAACTGGACACCAAGGCCTGCCTGGCGAAGCTGCGCAAGGGCGCGGCCGCCAACGGCCTGAGCGCGGCCGACTGGGACAAGTACACCGCCGGCGCGCAACTGCTGCCCGCCACCGTGGCTTCGGCCAAGGCCCAGCCCGAAGGCCGCGAGAGCTGGTGGGACTACATCGCCAAGACCGTGGACGACGAACGTGTGGCCGACGGCCGCGAGGTGCTGGCCAGGTACGGCCCGCAACTGCAGGCGATCGGCCAGCAGTACCAGGTCGATCCGGCCACGCTGGTCGCCATCTTCGGCATCGAGACGAACTACGGGCGGCAGGTCGGCAAGACCAATGTGCTCGATGCCTGGCTCACGCGCGCCTGCACCGAGAACAAGCCCCTCTGGGAAAAGAACGCCTACGCCTCCGTGCGCCTGCTGCGCGACGGGGTGGTCGCGCCCGATGACTTCATCGGCTCGTGGAGCGGCGCGTTCGGCATGACGCAGTTCATCCCCACGTCGTTCTACGAACTGGCGGCCGACGGCGACGGCGACGGCCGCATCGATCTTTATCACTCGCTGCCCGACGCCCTGGCCTCCACGGCCAATCATTTGCGCAAGCGCCGCGCCAAATGGACGCACGGCCTGCCGGCCGTGATCGAGGTGCGGGTGCCGCCGGCGCTGGCGGCGTCCATTCCTTCCGCGCCCGACGCGGAATACGTCGGCTCGCAAGACCGCCGCAGCCTGGCGCAATGGGCGCAGGCCGGCGTGACGCTGCCCGGCGGCCGTCCCCTCGAGCTTGCGTCCGGCAACGACGAGGCGGCCTACCTGTTCGCGCCCACGGGCGCCAAAGGCCCCGTGTTCCTGGCCACCGTGAATTTCGACGCCATCCAGCACTACAACCAATCGCGCCGCTACGGCCTGGCGGTGTCGCTGCTGCTCAACCGTCTGCAGGGCGGCCCGGCGCTCGCCACGGCCTGGCCCACCGACGACCCCGGCCTGTCGCGCGCGCAGATCCGCACGCTGCAGGAAATGCTCAACAAGCTGGGCCACGACGTGGGCCAGCCCGACGGCATTCCGGGCGCCAAGACCCGCGAGGCCGTGCGCGCCGAACAGGAGCGCCGCAACCTGGCGCAGGACGGCCGCGTGGGCAAGCGCATCTACGATCTGCTGAAGGCCGACCCGGCCGCGGGCGGGCAGGGCGGCTGAACG
>NZ_LHSJ01000155.1:0-16604 GCF_001270295.1 Achromobacter sp. DMS1
GTATAGGAGAACGCCACGCCGTCGAATCGATGGAGGGTTCCAGGCGCGCGGGGCGCTCTTGCCCGCCGCGGCCGGCGTGGCCGGCTCGGCGTCCGTCAGAGCGTGGATGCTCGCCGCGGCCGATTGCCCCAACATGCCCCCGATGCAGCACGGCGCGCAGGTCGCGCAGCGGGCGGAAGATTTCCGTGCCCGCCATCAGCACGATGAGCAACGCCTCCAGGCTCATCTCGCCCGCGCTGACGCGCCAGGCGCCCAGCGCCAGCGCCAGGGCCGCGCCCAGGGCTACGCCCAGGTCGCTGATGCCGCGGGTGAGCAGGCTCACCGACAGCACCCAGAACGTGTGGCGCGACAGTTCGCGCGCCTTGGCGGCGAGCTTGCGGCCCCAGGCCCTGCCCTGGCCGAAGGCCTTCAGCGTGGGCAGGCCCTGCACCGCGTCCAGGAATTCCTCGCCGAAGCGGTCCAGCGCCTGCGAGCGCGCCATGCTGGCCTTGCGGTCGAGACGGTGCACCGCCATGGGCCCGGCCAGGGCAAAGAGGGCGGCTGCCAGGAACACCAGCGCCACCGGCACGTCCCAGCAGGCCATGACCGCGAAAATGGCGAACGGCGCGGCCGCAGAAATGGCGAGCTGGGGCAGGTACTGGCCGAAGAAGGTCTGCAGCTGCTCCACGCCGTCCACCACCGTCAGCATCACGCCGCCGGTGCGCCGCTGGGCGAACCAGGCAGGTCCGAGCGCGACGATGCGGTCGTACAGCCGGCCGCAGCGTCTGCTGCACTGCGCCGCGCAACGGTTGGCGGCCACGGTGCGGCAAGTGGTCCAGCGCCGCGCGCAGCAGCACCATCGCCGGCACGCGGCCGCGGGGGCGAGCCACTCCCGCCAGGGCGCATGGCCGAACACCCGGGCCAGCATCTGCCCCAGGAACACATAGCGCGCAATGCCGGCCCCCAGCCGCCAGCAGGCCCAGCGCGATGCCGCCCGCCATGGCGCCGCGCAGGCCCGCCGTCAGCCGCCAGAGTCTGAAATCGAAATACATGAGGTTCTCCCCGGGGCCGCGCACGCCCGCGCGGCTCCCAAGCCCGCATGTTCGGCCAAGCGGCGGTATTGCGAAAGCGATGTTTTTTCAATCCGCCGTTGAGATAAACTCAACCCATGCCCGACCTCCCTTTACGCACGCCGCCCCTGGCGGCCCTGCCGCGCCTTCGAGGCGGTGGCCCCGGCTGGGCAGCCTGACGCCGCGGCCGCCGCTTGAGCCTCAACGTGACCAAGAGCGCCGTCAGCCACCAGTGCGCTCGCTCGAGGCCGACCTGTGGCGCGCGCTGCTGCGCCGCGGCGGCACGCTGCGCCGGGCGCAGCTCACCGAGGCCGGCGAACGCCTGCTGTCCTCGGTGCAGCAAGCGCTGGCGCTGCTCGAAACCGCCTGCCGCAACGTGCGGGCCGACGCCGCGCGCAACCGCCGCACCCACACCTTGAACATCTCGGCCAACCCGTCGCTGGCCGCGCTGTGGCTGGCCCCGCGCATCGGGCGCTTCATCGAATTGCATCCCGGCATCGACGTGCAGGTCCACCATTTCCGCCTCGGCGGGAATGAGGGGCTCGTAGGAATCGGACATGGCGCGGCAGGGACGGGCGGGTGACATGAAACGGACGCCATTATCCCGCGCCGCGTTGGATGCGCGCCACAGCCCGGGCGGCGGATTGCGACCTTAGGCGCAGGCTCGGGCTTACACTGGGCCCATGGACACCTACGACCCGCCCCGCCCCAAGGCGCTGCCGATCGACCTCTGCGCAGCCATCGACGCCGCTGTCAACGCGGCCCACGCCGGGGCCGCCGTGCTGCAATCCTATGCCCATCACCGCGCCGACCTGGTCATCGACCGCAAGGCCCGCAACGATCTCGTGTCCCAGGCCGACCGCGAGGCCGAGGCCGTCATCATCGAGGAACTGCGCGCGCGGGCGCCGGGCTTCGCCATCGTGGCCGAGGAAACCGGAGGGCAGGCCGACGGCGCCGCCACCTGGTACATCGATCCGCTGGACGGCACCACCAACTTCCTGCACGACATTCCCCACTACGCCGTGTCGATCGCCCTGGTCGCGCGCGCCGGCGCCCAGGTATCGGCGCAGCAGGCGCTGGCCGAGGACACCCCGGTAGTGGGCGTGATCTACGACCCCAACCGCGAAGAGCTCTTCACCGCCGCCCACGGCCTGGGCGCCTGGCTCAATGGCCGGCGCATCGCCGTCTCCCGCACCCCGTCCATCGACGACGCGGTGCTCGCCACCGGCTTTCCGTTCCGCGATTTCTCTTTCGCCGGCCAGTACATGCCCATGCTCCACGACGCCATCAACCGCTCGCGCGGCGCGCGCCGCATGGGCGCGGCGGCGCTGGACCTGGCCTGGACGGCCTGCGGCCGGTACGACGGCTATTGGGAAATGGGGCTGGCGCCCTGGGACGTGGCCGCGGGCGCTGTCATCGTGCGCGAAGCGGGCGGCGTGTGCTGGGACATGCACCGGCAAGATCCCTGGCCCATCGGCGGTCGGCTCGTGGCCGGCAATCCGCGGGTGGGCCAGGCCCTCTACGACATGGTGGCCCCGCACCTGCGGAAATAGGCGGGGGGCCGAAGCGCAACGCCCGCTTCAATGGCCCGACATGGCGGACACGGCCTCGTCGCGCAGCTCGCGCCGCAGGATCTTGCCGACGTTGCTCTTGGGCAGTTCGTCGCGGAACTCCACGTAGCGCGGCCGCTTGTAGCCGGTGAGCTTGTCCT
Organism: Achromobacter sp. DMS1; assembly: GCF_001270295.1. Taxonomy (NCBI): domain Bacteria; kingdom Pseudomonadati; phylum Pseudomonadota; class Betaproteobacteria; order Burkholderiales; family Alcaligenaceae; genus Achromobacter; species Achromobacter sp. DMS1. The sequence goes on from NZ_LHSJ01000155.1 coordinate 2,761, forward strand.
TGCACCAGTCCTGGATCTGCGCCTCGGTCAGCGAGGCGTCTTTCTTCACCACGAACACCTTCACGGCTTCGCCCGAATGCTCGTCGGGCACGCCCACGGCGGCGCATTCCAGCACGCCCGGGTGCGCGGCCACGGCGGCCTCCACCTCGTTGGGATAGACCTTGAAACCCGAGACCGCGATCATGTCTTTCTTGCGGTCCACGATGCGGGTGTAGCCCTGCTCGTCCATGATGCCGATGTCGCCCGTGCGGAAAAAACCGTCGGCCGTCATGGCGTGGCGCGTTTCCTCGGGCTTCTGCCAGTAGCCCAGCATGACCTGCGGCCCGCGTATGCCCACCTCGCCGCGCTCGCCCCGCGGGACTTCACGTCCCTCGTCGTCCAGGATGGCCACGTCGGTCGAGGGCAGCGGCAATCCGATGGAGCCGGAATACGCGGTGGCGTTGGTGGGGTTCACCGTGGCCACGGGAGAGGTTTCGGACAGCCCGTAACCCTCCACCAGCGGCCTGCCGGTGATCTGCAGCCAGCGTTCGGCCACCTGGCGCTGCACCGCCATGCCGCCGCCCAGGGTGAGCCGCAGCCCCGAGAAATCCAGCCTGGCGAACGCCGGATTGTGGGCCAGCGCGTTGAACAGCGTATTGACCCCCGGAAACACGTTGATGGGCGTCTTGCGCCACGCCGCGATGAGCGAGGCCTGGTCGCGCGGATTGATGATGAGCACGTTGCGCATGCCCGCGTGCAGCCCGTACAGACCGCAGACCGTCATGGCGAACACGTGGTAGAGCGGCAGGGCGCTGAGAATGGTGAGCTGCTGGCCGGCCAGGTCGTGCACCACGGGCTGCGCCACCGCCTCGGTCTGCAGCACGTTGGCGACCAGGTTGCCGTGCGACAGCATGGCTCCCTTGGGCACGCCCGTGGTGCCGCCCGTGTACTGCAGCACCGCCAGGTCGCCCATGGCCAGCCTGGGCGGAGTGAAGCTGCGGCGCGCGCCCTCGCCAAGCACGTCGACCAGCTTGCGGGCGCGTCGATGCGCCACGCCGGGATGATCTTCTTCACGTAGCGCGCCGCCAGGTTGACCAGCGGCGCCTTCAGGCCGCCCAGCAGGTCGCCGGGCCCCGTCACCACCACGTGCTTCAGCGAGCCGCGGTCGCGCACCTGCTCAAGCGTGTGCGCGAAATTCTCCAGGATGAGAATGACCGAGGCGCCGCTGTCGAGCAGCTGGCGCTGCAGCTCCTCGGCCGTATAGAGCGGATTCACGTTCACCACCACGTGTCCGGCGCGCAGCGTGCCCAGCATGCCCGCCAGGTAGGCCGGCACGTTCGGCATCATGAGCGCCACCCGCGCCCCCCGCGCCAGGTCCAGGCCCTGCAGCCAGCCCGCGAAGGCGCGGGCGTGGGCGTCCAGCTGGGCATAGGTGATGTCGCTGCCCATGGCGGTGCAGGCGATGCGCGACGCATATCGCTGGCACGCGCGGTCGAGCAGGTCGACCAGCGAGCCGTAGCCATCGGTGGAAATCTCCGCCGGAACCCCTTCGGGATAGTGCGCGAGCCAGGGACGGTCCATCGTATTTGTCTCCCTTAATCGATTTTTGGATTGATGATACCCTTCCTTCGTTCCCTCTCTTGCGCCGATTCCTATGAAACTGCTCGAACCCATCGTCGCCTGGCGCCAGGACATCGCCGCCATCCGCCGCGACATCCACGCCCATCCCGAACTTGCCTTTGAAGAATTCCGCACCGCCGACGTGGTGGCCGCCAAGCTGCAGGAATGGGGCATCGAAACCGACCGGGGCCTGGGCGGCACCGGCGTGGTGGGCATCGTGCGCGGCAACCGGCCGGGCGAACGCGCGGTCGGCCTGCGCGCCGACATGGACGCCCTGCCCATGCAGGAAGCCAACACCTTCGCCCACGCCAGCAGGCACGAGGGCAAGATGCACGCCTGCGGCCACGATGGCCACACGGCCATGCTGCTGGCGGCGGCCCGCTACCTGTCGCAGCACCGCGACTTCGCCGGCACCGTCTACCTGATCTTCCAGCCGGCCGAAGAAGGCGGCGGCGGCGCCAAGCGCATGATCGACGACGGCCTTTTCACGCGCTTTCCCATGGAAGCGGTGTTCGGCATGCACAACTGGCCGGGCCTGCCGGTGGGCGCGTTCGGCCTCACCGCCGGCCCCATCATGGCCTCCAGCAACGAGTTCTCCATTGTCATCAAGGGCAAGGGCTCGCACGCGGGCATGCCCAACCTGGGCATAGACCCCGTCATGGCCGCGGTGCAGCTCGCCCAGTCGCTGCAGACCATCATTACGCGCAACCGCAATCCGCTCGACGCCGCCGTGCTGAGCATCACCCAGATCCATGCCGGCAGCGCCGACAACGTGGTGCCCAACCACGCCGAACTGCGCGGCACGGTGCGCACCTTCACCCTGGAAGTGCTCGACCTCATCGAGCGCCGGATGGAAGAAATCTCGCGCCACACCTGCGCCGCGCTGGGCTGCGAAATGACTTTCGAGTTCCACCGCAACTACCCGCCCACCATCAACCACGCCGACGAAGCCGCATTCTGTGCCGAGGTGCTGCGCGGCATCGTGGGAGCGGAAAACGTGAACGACCACGTGCAACCCACCATGGGCGCCGAGGATTTCGCGTTCATGCTGCAGGAAAAACCCGGCTGCTACGTCTGGATCGGCAACGGCGCCGGCGAGCACCGCGACAGCGGGCATGGCCTGGGACCCTGCATGCTGCACAACGGCAGCTACGACTTCAACGACGAGCTCCTGCCGCTGGGCGGCACATACTGGGTGCAGCTTGCGCTGCAGTGGCTGGCCCGCCCCTGATCAGGCTTCCTGGCCCGGACGGGCGGCCAGGCACAGCGCGAGAAAGCGCCCGGCAGACCGGGCGGCCGCATCGGCATGCGGCACCAGAATGCTGAGCGTGCGCGTGAGCGGCCGCGGCAGCAGCCGCAGCGCGGCCAGCGCGCCATCTTCGTGACGCATCGAGATCACCGAGACGAACCCCACGCCCAGCCCGGCCCGCACCGCCTGCTTCACCCCCTCCACGCCCGCCAGTTCCAGCCCCACGGCGGGCGCCAGGCCCGCATCCTCGAAAGCCCGCTCCACCAGCCGCCGCACCCCCGAACCGGGCTCCCGCATGACGAGCGGCGACGCCGCCAGGTCGCGCAGCGTGGCGGCGCCTTTGCCGGCCAGGGCATGATCGGCCCGCGCGACGGCCACGACTTCGTCCTCGCCAGGCGTGCACGGCCGTGTCCGCCGGCAGGCCCGCCGGCACGTCGCCCTCGATGAAAGCCAGGTCCAGCGCCGGCAGCCGCTCGACGATTTCGCGCGTGTTGCCGTCCGACAGGTGCAGGCTCACGGCCGGATGCGACTGGCGGAAATCCGCCACCAGGCGCGGCAACAGGTACCCGGCAGACCGGGCGGCCGCATCGGCATGCGGCACCAGAATGCTGAGCGTGCGCGTGAGCGGCCGCGGCAGCAGCCGCAGCGCGGCCAGCGCGCCATCTTCGTGACGCATCGACATCACCGAGACGAACCCCACGCCCAGCCCGGCCCGCACCGCCTGCTTCACCCCCTCCACGCCCGCCAGTTCCAGCCCCACGGCGGGCGCCAGGCCCGCATCCTCGAAAGCCCGCTCCACCAGCCGCCGCACCCCCGAACCGGGCTCCCGCATGACGAGCGGCGACGCCGCCAGGTCGCGCAGCGTGGCGGCGCCTTTGCCGGCCAGGGCATGATCGGCCCGCACGACGGCCACGACTTCGTCCTGCCGCCAGGCGTGCACGGCCGTGTCCGCCGGCAGGCCCGCCGGCACGTCGCCCTCGATGAAAGCCAGGTCCAGCGCCGGCAGCCGCTCGACGATTTCGCGCGTGTTGCCGTCCGACAGGTGCAGGCTCACGGCCGGATGCGACTGGCGGAAATCCGCCACCAGGCGCGGCAACAGGTAGCTGGCCGGCGTGGTGCTGGCGCCCAGGCGCAGCACGCCCGTTTCCAGGCCGCGCCAGGCATCGCNGCACCTGAACCGGCCGCACCTGAGCCGGCCGCGCCTGGGCCGGCCGCGTCTTTACGCGGCGCGGCGGAACGGGCAAGATTGGGCCCTTATCGCGGCAGGACGGCGGCGTGCGCCGGGTTGCCGTCCCGAGGAAAGCCCATGGACCAGACCGACATCAAGATCTTGGCCTTGCTGCAGAAAGACGCTACCTGCTCGGTCGCGGAAATCGCCGAGCAGGTGAACCTTTCCGTCACGCCCTGCTGGCGTCGCATCCAGAAGCTCAAGGACGACGGCGTCATCGCGCGCAATGCCATCCTGCTCGATCCGCGGGCGCTGGGGCTGAACCTGACGGTGTTCGTGTCCATCAAGACCAGCCAGCACAATGCCAAGTGGACGCAGAGCCTCATCGGCGCGGTAATGGCCCTGCCGAACGTGGTGGAGTTCCACCGCATGGCGGGCGACATCGATTACCTGCTCAAGGTGGTGGTCGAGGACATGGCGGCCTACGACCGCTTTTACCGGCGGCTGATCGACGCGGTGGACCTGCTGGACGTGAGCGCCAGCTTTTCCATGGAAGTCATCAAGAGCACTACCGAGCTGCCGCTGGACGCCGTGTGAGGCGGGCAGCCCGCCGCGCGCCGGTTCGCGCGGCGCGCAAATTTATTTCCCCGGAAGGCCGCGCGGCGGATGCAATTTGCCGGCGGACGGCCGTCGCCCCCCTCATCGCGCAATGATTTTGCGTGGTCCGCGGCGTAGGATATCGCCCATTCCCGCATGGGAGCGTATTTCCGGGCTATCAGAGGAAGCTATGTCGTTGGCAGTGCCCGCCGGCTGCGGCGGATCGGACAAGACGCGCGGCGCGGCGTCGGTGGAGGAATTGCTCGCCGGCTGGAACGGCGTGGACGATCTCTGGGTGTTCGCCTATGGCTCGCTGATCTGGCGGCCCGGCTTTGCCTGGCGCGAGCGCCGCCTGGCCACGGTGCGCGGCTACCACCGCTCGCTCTGTCTCTGGTCGCACGATCATCGCGGGTCGCCCGACAATCCCGGTCTGGTGTTCGGGCTCGACCGGGGCGGCTGCTGCCGCGGGGTGGCGTTCCGGGTCGCTGCAAACGAGGTGCCGGACGTGTTCCAGATGCTGTGGCGGCGCGGAATGGTGTCGGGCGCCTACACGCCGCGCTGGCTGGCCTGCCATACCGATCCACAGCCGGTCAGGGGATTGGTATTCCTGCTGAACCGCGCATGCCGGCACTATGCCGCCGGCCTGAGCGAAGACCGGCTGCTGGCCTCGGTGCGCAATGCGGTGGGCCAGTCGGGTCCCTGCCTGGACTACGTGGTCGAAACGGAGCGGGCGCTGCGCGCGCACGGCATCGAGGACTGGCGCCTGGGCGAACTGGTGCGCAGGCTGGGCGGCGGCATGATGGGACGTCCTCTCGAAGAAGCCGGCGCGGGCGGCTAGAGCGCTTGCTTCAGAAGGCCCAGCGTCCGAACACGAAGAGCACGTTGCCCGCGCCCTGGCCGCCCGGGATGTAGGTGGCGTAGAGCATGGCGTTCCTGTATCCCGCGCCCACTAGCGGCAGCACGCCGGGAAAGGGCGCGTAATGCATGATGTCGCGCCTGGCGGTGAGAAACACGGTGTAGCCCGCGCCGAGCCGGAAGTTCTCGCTCACCTGGCCGATTTTCAGGAAACCGTAGCCCGCGATGGGTTCGACCTTGCTGTGCGAATCCAGGAAGGCCATGGCGTACAGGCCCTGCCAGTCGCCGTCTTCGTCGTAAATGCTGCGCCCGTATCCGCCGCCGATGGCGAACTCGCGGAAGCTCCGGATCTTGTCCGCGCTGTACGCGCCGCGGTTGTGCCAGGCATAGCCGGTCAGATAGAGATCGTCGCCGCCCTGGCTCCATATCTGGTCCAGGCGGCCGCAGGCGGACCGGGCCCACGCGGGCACGCTGTCGCATGCGCGGGCGGCGTGGGGAAAGACGGAAAGGGAAAACAGGAAGCAGGCGAGGGCGATGCGGACTCTGGCGTACATGCGGCGGCAAACCGGGGCGGCCGTGGGCCGCGCGGCGGGAAAGAAAGACAACGCCCTCTACTGTAAAGGCGCTGTCACGGGTTTCCCTGTCGGTCGGCTTTCAGCCCGGCGCGCGCCGCCCGCCGGCGGCAAGATTCGTAGGTTTACGTTGTGCCGGCCCTACAAAAGAAAGAGCGTGGCCAGTCCCAGGAAAATGAAAAACCCCAGCGAGTCGGTGGCGAAGGTGAGCAGCACCGAAGAACCCATGGCCGGATCCTTGCCAAAGCGCGCGCGCACCATGGGCACGAGCACGCCGACGCTGGCGCCCACCAGCATGTTGCAGACCATGGCGGCCATCATGACGAGCGCGATGGAGATCGAATCGGAAATGGCCCAGGCGAAAAGCGCCGCGCCCACGCTGCCGCACAGGCCCACCATGAGGGTCACGAACAGCTCCCGCTTGATGAGCTGCCAGATGTTGCGCCCCGTGATGCGGCCCATGGCCAGGGCGCGGATGATGAGCGTCATGGTCTGGTTGCCCGAATTGCCGCCGATGCCCGCCACGATGGACATGAGGAAGGCGAGGATCACGATGTGGCTCACCGTGCTCTCGAACTGGGACGCCACGAAGGAGGCCGTGGCGGCCGTACAGAGGTTGAACAGCAGCCACGGCGCGCGGTTGCGCAACGCGGTGGTCACCGGCGCGAAGATGTCTTCTTCCTGCAGGCCGGCGCGCGAAAGCGCCTGCTCCTGGGAGTCTTCGCGCATCACGTCCACCACGTCGGCGATGGTGACGCGGCCGATGAGGCGGCCCTGGTCGTCGATGACCGGCGCGGACACCAGGTCGTAGCGTTCGAAGGCGCCGGCCGCGTCGGCGTCGGAGTCGAGCGGGTTGAGCGTGAGGAAATCGGAGTTCATCACGGCCCGCACCTCGGTCTCGGGCTCGCTGACGAGCAGGCGCGAGAGCGGCAGGATGCCCTGGAGCTTGTCCTGGCGGTCCACGACGAAGATCTGGTCGGTGTGGTCGGGCAGTTCGTGCAGCCGCCGCAGGTAGCGCAGCACGACTTCCAGGGTCACGTCCTCGCGCACCCGCACCATCTCGAAGTCCATGATGGCGCCCACGCTGTCTTCCGGATAGCCCATGGCTTCCAGCAGCTGCGCGCGCTCTTCTTCGGTCAGGCCCTTCTGGACCTCGGCCACCACGTCGGGCGGCAGGTCCGGCGCCAGGTCGGCCAGCTCGTCGGCGTCCATGTTGCCGGTAGCGGCCACCAGGTCCTGGCGGTCCATCGCCTCGATGAGCGATTCGCGCACCCAGTCTTCGACCTCGAGCAGCACGTCGGCGTCGTGTTCGGGGCTGACCAGCTTCCAGATGGCCTGGCGCTCGTCCTTGGGCAGCGACTCCAGGATGAAGGCGATGTCGGCCGGATGCAGGCCGTCGAGCAGCTGCTTCAGCTCGGCCTCGTGCTGGCGCTGCACCAGGTCTTCGACCAGGGATGCCTTGTCGTCGCCTTCTTCCTGGCGGTGCACCAGGTCGGAAACCAGTTGCTGGCGGCGCAATCGCTCTGGACTTCGGCCAGGGCGTGCTGGGCGTCTTCGGGGTCGAGGCGGCGGGGCGTCGCGGGCGGTTTCTGCGCGGCGGCGGACTGCGTCATGCGTTACGGCTCAAAGTTTGGGTAGGGGACGGCTGCGGCGCGCTTCGTCGGTGGCGACGTAGGTGAGGGTGGCTTCGGTGACCTTGACCACCTCGGCGTCGAGCCGCTGGCGTTCGGCATAGACTTCCACCGCGACCGTGATGGACGTGGTGCCGGTCTTGACGATGGCGGCGTAGAAACTGAGCAGATCGCCGACGAAGACGGGCTGCTTGAACTGGAACGCGTTGACGGCCACGGTGGCCACCCGGCCCGCGGCCCGCCGGGCGGCGGGAATGGAGCCGGCGATGTCCACCTGCGACATGATCCAGCCGCCGAACACGTCGCCATGGATGTTGGCGTCGGCCGGCATGGGCATGACGCGCAGCACGGGTTCGCGGTCGGTGGGAAGCGTAGTGAAGGGGACGGGGGTGCTGGAGGTCATGCGGCCGGCTCCATGGCGGGAAACCAGCCGATTATGCAGGAAAAATCAGACCCGGGTATGCCGCTTTGCGCCCGCCCGCCGCCGGCGGGCGGCGTCAGGCGGCGAGTTTGACGATGCCGTAGCCTCCAACCAACAGCCAGGCGTATAGGATGAGGCCCAGCGCCATTACGCGGGGGCCGGCCTTGCGGATCTGCGCGAAGCGGGTTTCGATGCCCAGGGCCGTCATGGCCATGGTGAGCGCGAAGACGTCGAGCCGGCGGATGGCGGCCACCGCGTCGGCCGGCAGGACGTGCAGCGAATTGATGATGGCCAGCGCGAGAAAGCCCACCGCGAACCAGGGAATGGGCAGCTTGGCGCCCTTGCCGTGGCCGCCGGCATGGCTGGCGGCGCTGCGCAGGTACATGCCCAGCACCAGCAGCACCGGCACCAGCAGGGCCACGCGCGTCATCTTGACGATGGTGGCGACTTCGGTGGTGGCCGGATCGATGTTGCTGGCCGCGCCCACCACCTGGGCCACCTCATGTATGGTGCCGCCGATGTAGATGCCCAGCGCCTGGGTGTCCAGGCCCAGCCAGCCCGCGTGGTAGAGCACGGGGTACAGGAACATGGACAGCGTGCCGAACAGCACCACCGTGGCGACCGCCACCGCGCTCTTGTGCGGGGCCGCGCGCAGCGGCGGCTCGAAGGCCAGGACGGCGGCGGCGCCGCAGATGGCGCTGCCGCCGAGGTGAGCATGGCGGTGTCGCGGTCCAGGCCCAGCAGGCGCTGCCCCACCACGGTGCCGATGACCAGGGTGCCCACCACGACCGAGACCGACACCGCCAGGCCCGGCAGCCCGACCGCCATAATCTGCTGGATGCTGATGTTCAGCCCGTAGAACGCCACCGCGATGCGCAGCAGGCGGCGCGCGGTGAAGTTCACGCCCGCGCCCCATTCCGCCGGCATGGTGCCGCGCAGGAAGTTGCCGTACAGCATGCCGCAAACGATGCCCACCACCAGCGGCGAGAACCCGAGCTGCCGGATGAAGGGCAGGTCGGCGAGCTGCATGACGGCCGCGGCCATCAGGCCGACGAACAGCACGCCGTTGAGGCGGTCGCGCCATGGCGTGGCGGGCGCCGCGTGGGCGGGGCTCGCGGCGGGTGCGGAAAGCGGGGCGGCGGTGGAGGAGGAGCTCATGGCGGGCCTTTCTGGGCATAACTTAATAACTTCCCGAAATATTAATGAGGCCGCTATTATTTGAAAAATTTTTATTTTCTATAATTACTATCCAAATTACCGATATCGAGCCATGACGCCCGACCAGCTCCTCACCTTTGCCTGCGTGGCCGATGCCGGCAACATCAGCCGGGCCGCGCAGATTCTGCATCTGTCGATTTCGGCGCGCAATGCCGCCAGGTCCGCGCTGTAAGACGCATGATTCGCCATGTCGTGCCCCGAGTGTGGCTCAGCCCTGAATGATTTCCAGCTTGGCGATGCCCAGCGCCAAGGTCTTGGCGCCCACGTCGCGGAACTGGATCTGGGCCTGGGCGTCCTGCCCGGCGCCGCTCAGCCCGATGATGGTGCCGTCTCCGAAGCGCGCGTGGCGCACGCCCTGCCCTACACGATACTGCTTATCGCCCACGGTGACGCCGCTGGTCGCGCTGCGCGCTTGACGCGGCGCAATCGTATTGGTGGGCCGGCGTCCGAACGCATCGGCGCGCTGCCTGCCCAGGCCGCCTGCTGCGGGCCGCCGTGGCCCGCGCCCGCCCGGGGGCTGAGCCATTTCAGGTGCTGCTCGGGGATTTCCTCCAGGAAGCGCGAGCGCATGGCGTAGCGGGTCTGGCCGTGCAGCATGCGGCTTTGCGCCAGGGTGATGTACAGCCGTTCGCGGGCCCGCGTGATGGCCACGTACATCAGGCGGCGTTCTTCTTCCAGGCCCGAGGGTTCGAGAATGCTGTTCTCGTGCGGGAACAGCCCCTCTTCCAGGCCGGTGATGAAGACGTTGTTGAACTCCAGGCCCTTGGCGGCATGCACGGTCATGAGCTGCACCGCGTCCTGGCCCTGCTGGGCCTGGTTGTCGCCGGCTTCCAGCGCCGCGTGCGACAGGAAAGCCGCCAGCGGCGTCATGGCGTCGGGAACCAGGGCTGGCGCATCGACCACGCCCGGCATCAGCGTGGACGAGGTGTCGTGCTCGGGCACCACGCCCGCGGGCAGGCCGTCGTAGTTTTCCTCGGAAGCGAACACCGCCGCGGCCGTGATCAGTTCGTTCAGGTTCTCCAGGCGCTCCGCGCCTCGCGCTCGGATTCGTAGTGCGCCTTGAGGCCGCTGGCCTCGAGCATGTGCTCCACCATTTCCGGCAGCGGCAGGTCGCGGGTTTCCGCGATGAGCCGGTTGATGAGCTGGGCGAACTGCGCCAGATTGGAGCCCCCCTTGCCGCCCACCCGGCCCACCGCCGAATACAGGCTGCCATTGTCGGCGCGCGCCGCGTCGGCAAGCTGCTCCAGGGTGCGCGCGCCGATGCCGCGCGTGGGGAAATTGACCACGCGCATCCAGGACGTGTCGTCGTGCGGATTGGCCATGAGCCGCAGGTAGGCCAGCGCGTGCTTGATTTCCTGGCGCTCGAAAAAGCGCAGGCCGCCGTACACCTTGTAGGGAATGCCGGCCGAGAAAATGGCGTGCTCGAGCACGCGCGACTGTGCGTTGCTGCGGTACAGCACGGCGATTTCGCGGCGGTCGCTGCCCTCGTGGATGAGCGAGCGGATCTCGTCCACCACCCACTGCGCCTCCATGGCGTCGGAAGGCAGCTCCATGACGCGCACCGGCTCGCCCTCGCCCTGCTCGGTCCAGAGGTTCTTGCCCAGCCGGCCGGTGTTATGGCCGATGAGCGCGTTGGCCGAGTCCAGGATGTGGCCGTAGGAACGGTAGTTCTGCTCCAGGCGGATGACCGTGCCGTGGGCGTACTCGCGCTCGAAGTCGGCCATGTTGCCGACGTTGGCGCCTCGGAAAGCGTAGATGGACTGGTCGTCGTCGCCCACCGCGAAGATGGCGGCGCCGCCGCCCGCCAGCAGGCGCAGCCACTTGTACTGCAGCGTGTTCGTGTCCTGGAACTCGTCGACCAGGATGTGGCGGAAGCGGCGCTGGTAGTGCTCGCGCACCGGCGCGTTGCGCGACAGCAGTTCGTAGGCGCGCAGCAGCAGCTCGGCGAAATCGACCACGCCCTCGCGCTGGCACTGGGCCTCGTAGAGCTGGTAGACCTCGATGAGGCGGCGGCGGTGCGCGTCGTAGGCTTCCACGTCGGCCGGCCGCAGGCCCTCTTCCTTGGCGCCGTTGATGAAGCGCTGCACGTCGCGCGGCGGGTACTTCTCGTCGTCGACGCCGTTGGCCTTCATGAGCCGCTTGATGGCGGCGAGCTGGTCGGTGACGTCGAGAATCTGGAAGCTCTGCGGCAGGCCGGCATCGCGGTGGTGCGCGCGCAGCATGCGGTTGCACAGGCCGTGGAAGGTGCCGATCCAGAGTCCGCGCGTGTCGATCGGCAGCATGGCCGACATGCGGGCGAGCATTTCGCGCGCCGCCTTGTTGGTGAACGTGACCGCCAGGAGCCCAAAAGGCGAAGCCTGGCCGGTTTGAATCAGCCAGGCCATCCGGGTGGTGAGCACCCGGGTCTTGCCGCTGCCCGCCCCGGCCAGGACCAGGGCGTGCTGCGGTTCGAGGGTTACTGCGGCGCGTTGTTCAGGGTTGAGCTGCTCTAGCATCATGCCGCATAGCGGCGCAGGCGTTGCGCGAACTGCTCGAGACCGTCGATGCCGCTTTGCTGGGCACGCTGGCACCAGGCTTGCAGGTCATGCAGCAACTGTTCGCTGCTGGCGCTGGAGCTTTCCCAGATGCGTCCCAGCTCGCGGCGCATCTGCACCAGCGTGGAAAGCGCCTTGTTCTGGGCAATGGCCTGGTCCACGGCCTCGCGCTGCTCGGGCTGGAGGATGTCTTCGTTGCGGTGCAGGGCGCGGCGCACGCTGTAAAGCTTGCGCCAGCCGCTGTCGGCCGTGTCCTTGCTGGAAGCCTTCAGACGGGCCAGTTCCTGGCGGGCGGCGCGCTTCATGACGTCGGCGTAGCGGGCCATGACTTCGTAGCGGTGGGTGATCACGCCCTGCAGGGTGCGCAGGTCGATGCCCGTGCGGGAGTCGTCGAGCTTGAGCTTGGGCGCGACCTTCTTGACCTTGGCCAGGCCCAGGAACTTCAGCACGCTGATGTAGCACCAGCCCAGGTCGAATTCGTACCACTTGGCCGAGAACTTGGCCGAGGTGCCGTGGGCGTGGTGGTTGTTGTGCAGCTCTTCGCCGCCGATGATGATGCCCCACGGGAACACGTTGGTGCTGGTGTCCGGGCTGTTGTAGTTGCGGTAGCCCCAGTAGTGGCCGATGCCGTTCACCACGCCGGCCGCCCAGAACGGGATCCAGGCCATCTGCACGGCCCAGACCGTGAGGCCGATGGCGCCGAACAGGGCGATGTCGATGGCGAGCATGATGAGCACGCCCAGCAGGCTGTGCTTGCTGTAGATGTTGCGCTCGAGCCAGTCGTCGGGCGTGCCGTGGCCGAACTTGGCCATGGTTTCCTTGTTGGCCGATTCCTGGCGGTACAGCTCGGCCCCGCGGAACAGCACCTTCCAGATGCCGAACAGCATGGGCGAGTGGGGATCGCCGTCTTTTTCGCACTTGGCGTGATGCTTGCGATGGATGGCCACCCATTCCTTGGTGACCATGCCGGTCGTCATCCAGAGCCAGAACCGGAAGAAATGCATGACGGCGGGATGCAGATCCAGCCCCCGGTGCGCCTGGCTGCGATGGAGGAATACCGTCACCGAGATGATGGTGATGTGCGTCATCACGAGCGTGTAGACGACGATTTGCCACCAGCTGGCTTTGGTCAGGCCGTCGGCAAAGAAGGAGAGGATGTAATCCATAAAGCTGTTGTGAGCCTCGCTAGAAGAGTGGCTGAAGTTTAGCTTACCTTGAATCGCTTATGACATCGCGGTTTCAAAATAGTAATTGAGGGAAATCAAGCACTAAGCCGGACTTTTGACCACGAAACGCCCTGCTTGCCCGCAAGGCGGGCAAGCAGGGCCGCCCGGCGCGGCCCCGTTATTCGGGAAATGATGCGTCCCGGTTTACGGTTGGCGATGCGCGCGGGCCTCTGCATTGGGCCGGGCCCGCAGCTTAAAGTTCCTGTCAGCGGGTTTTCGGAAAGCTTGCAGCGGCCCGGGCTTGCGGCGGCCGCCGGAGTGGCCCACACTGCCGGGCGCCGTTTCATTGCCGAAAAAACCATGCCGCCGTTCCGTATCCGCCCGCTTCCGCTTTCCCGTTCCTGCGCCGCGCTCGCCGCGGCGGCCCTGCCGGCCCTTTCGGCTCTTCCGGCCGGCACGGCCGCGCAGACCCTCAAGACGGGCGACGTGGCGGTGCTGGCCTCGTACTATGAAATCCGGGGCGCGGATTGCCTCGCCCTGCGCGCCCCGCGTGTGGTGATTACGCAACCTCCGGCCCTCGGCCAGGCCCATGTGCAGCAGACCCGCGGCCAGGCCGGCGCTTCGGGCCGCTGCGCCTACAAGGCCGTCCCCATTTCGCAAGTGGTGTACCAGGCCCGCCAGCCCGGCACGGACGTTCTGGCGTGGGAAGTGAAATACCAGGACAAATCGCTGGGCACGCGCCATTACAACGCCCGCGTGGGCGTGACGCCAGCCCCCTGAGCCGGGGGGCGACCGGCTAGGGCGACCGGCTAGGGCGACCGGCCAGGGCGACCG
>NZ_LHSJ01000156.1:0-9737 GCF_001270295.1 Achromobacter sp. DMS1
TCGCGCCGCGCCAGCAGCGCGACGCCCGCCATGTCCGGGCAGGCCGCGATGCGGTCCAGGCAGCGGCGCACCGCGCCGGCGTGCGGCCCCGCGGCCTCAGGAAACGTGGACATGGCTGAAGAAGTCCCTGATGCGCGGATCGGCGCTGGCGCTCACCTCGGCCGGCGGCGCGTCCAGCAGCACGCGGCCGCCCTCCATGAACACGATGCGGTCCGAAACCTTGAAGGCGAAGCCCATCTCGTGCGTCACGATGAGCATGGTCATGCCCTCGCACGCCAGCCTTTCCACCACCTTGAGCACTTCGGCCACCAGCTCGGGATCGAGCGCCGAAGTGGGCTCGTCGAACAGCATGATGGAGGGCTGCATGGCCAGGGCGCGCGCAATCGCCACGCGCTGCTGCTGCCCGCCGGACAACTGGTGCGGGTACTTGTGCGCGTGGTCCAGCATGCCTACCTTGTCCAGCATCGACAGCGCCTCGTCCCGCAGCGCCCGGGCATCGCCCCGCCGGTGGTATTTCGGCGCCAGCATGACGTTCTCCAGCACCGTCATGTGGGGAAACAGGTTGAAGCTCTGGAACACCATGCCGATGTCCAGGATGCGCGCGCCCGGAGCCGCGGGCGCGCCCGTGCCGGCGGCGCCCAGGAAGGGCTGGCCGTGCAGCAGCACGCGGCCGCCATCCAGCGTTTCCAGCCCGTTGAGCGTGCGGATGAGCGAGGTCTTGCCCGATCCGGACGGGCCGATGATGCTGATGACCTCGCCGGCGCGTACGTTCAGGTCGATGCCCTTGAGCACCTCGTGCTCGCCATAGCGCTTGCGCGCGCCCTGCACCTGCAAGGCGGCGCGCGCCTGTGCCGCGCCGCGTCCGCCTTCGCCGACGGCTGCGCCAGCCGCCGCCGCGCCGCCTCGTCCAGCGCCAGCGGCCTCGGCGCGCGACGCAGGATGTTCATGTGCCGTTCCAGCCAGCCCAGCAGCTTGTCGAACACCGTGACGATCAGCACGTAGTAGAACGCCACCGCCAGCATGGTTTCGAACACCATGAAGTTCTGCGTATACAGGCGCTGGCCCACCAGCAAGATCTCCGCCAGCGAGATCACCGACACCAGCGAAGTCAGCTTGGCGATGGTGATGAACTCGTTGCTGAGCGCGGGCAGCGCGATGCGCAGCGCCTGCGGCACCACGATCATGCGCTGGATGCCGGCGTAGCGGATGCCCAGCGCGCGCCCCGCCTCGACCTGCCCGCGCGGCACGCCCAGGATGCCGCCGCGGTGGATTTCCGCGATGAACGCGGTTTCGCTCACCACCAGCGCGGTCAGGCCGGCATAGAAGGGATCGGAAAGCAGCGCGCCCGAGGCCGGGAAAACCTGCGGCAGGTTGTACACGAACACGAGCAGCACCAGCAGCGGCAGGCTGCGGAAGAACCAGATGTACAGCCCGGCCAGCCGATTCAGCACGGGGTTTTTCGCCTGTTTGGCGAGCGCCAGCACGAACCCCGCCGCCACGCCCACGACCCAGGTCGCGGTGCTGAGCTTCACCACCACCAGGCAGGCTTTCCAGAAATCGGTATCCCAAAGCAGGCTTGCGGCATAGTTCCAGTCGAAATGCATGGGTGCTCGTTCCCGGCGAACGTCAGCGGGACTGGCCGCCAAGGGCTTCCTCGATTTCGGCCGCGCTGGGCGCTTCCAGGCCGTAGCGCGCCAGCAGGGCCTGGTACTCGCCGCTGGCGCGCGCGGCGTCGAGCGCCGCCTGGAGGCTGCCGCGCAGCGCTGCGGCATTCTTGTTCAGCCCCAGCCCGATGACGATGGGATAGAGCAGCGACGTGGACGTGATCCGGATCGCCCCCCGCGACTGGACCGCCATGCCGTGCGCCACGGCCGCGTCCTCGATCATGGCGTCGGCGGCCTGCGAGCGCAGCGCCATCAGGGCCTCGGGCGAGGTCGGAAACTCCAGCACCTTGATCTCGCCGCGCCCCGCGGGCTGACAAGATTCGCGAGACACCTTCTGCAGCTTGGGCGTCCAGGACGCGCCCTTGATGGAAGCCACACGCTTGCCGCACAAGTCTTGCGGAACCGCCGGGACGTAGGCGCTGGAGGCCGTCACCACCAGCGATGCGCCCGTCTTCAGGTACGGAATGAAATCCACCAGGCGCGAGCGCTCCGGCGTGACGTAGAGAGCGGAAGCCACGGCATCGAAGCGATGCGCGCGCATGCCCAGGATGAGATCCGGGAAGCGCGTATCGACGAACACCGGCTTGAGGGAGAGCTTCGCGGCCAGCAGCCGCGAGAAATCGGCATCGAAGCCCGCCGGCGCGCCGTTGTCCAGGTATGCGTAGGGCGGGTAGGTGAGATCCGAGCCCACGGTCAGGCTGTCCGGCCTGATGGTCGGCGCAGCCGGGGCGGCGCCTGCCGCTCCCATCGCGCAAGCCGCGGCGGCCCCTATGGCGAAGCGGCGTAGCGCCGGGATGGTACTGAGCATGGCAACCCCCACACAATGTCCTGGAAACCGCGGTGCAACGGGATTTCTCCGGTTTCGGGAGACGTTTCCGCGCCAGGATTGTTGAACAATTTTCAGGAATTCTGCTGCATGGCGGCAAAGCGGGGATATGGGGACTTTCCCTAGCGCTCCGGCCCCGTCGCGCGCGGCGGCGCCCGCGCAGGCCAGGCCCGGCCTGGGTATGATCTCCTCGCGGGCGGCGCGCAACGCGGCCCCGGAGCCCTGAGGAATCAATGGACTGGAATCACTTCACAGGCATAGGCGCCCGCCTGAAGCACGCCTTGCAGGAACTCGGCGGCCGGATCTTCGACGGCCTGACGCTCGACCAGGTCATTCTTTCGGCGGCCATCCTGATCGCGGCGTTCGCGCTGCGCTGGATATTCACCCGGACCCGCATCCACCGCATCGGGCTCTGGCTCCTGCGCGCCCGCACGCCGGCCGCGCAGGCGCTGGTGAAAGACGTCGCGCCGGCCGTGCGGTTCGTGCCCTTCGTCGCGGCGGCCTTCGCCATCTCGGGCATTCTGTCGCTGACGCCGGCGGCGCGCGGCTTCGTGTTCGATTTCAACCGGGCGCTGGTCGTCTTCACGCTTTTCTGGGCGCTGCTGGGCGCATCCCCAGCATCTTCGCGGGACTGGAGGCGCGCAGCACCAGCCTGGGCGACGGCATGACGGGATGGATCGTGCGGGTCGCCCGCATCGTGACTTTCCTGCTGGGCGCGGGCATCATCCTGGAAATCTGGAATATCCACGTCGGCCCGGTGCTCGCCGGCCTCGGGCTGGTCGGCGCGGCGGTGGCCCTGGGTGCGCAGGACCTTTTCAAGAACCTCATCGCCGGCGTCTTCATCATCGGCGAACAGCGCTTCGAAAGCGGCGACTGGATCCGCGTGGACGGCGTGGTCGAAGGCACGGTGGAAATCATCGGCCTGCGCGCCACCACCGTGCGCCGCTTCGACCTGGCGCCGGTCATGGTGCCCAACGCCAAGCTCGCCGACAATGCGCTCACCAACTTCTCCAAGATGACCTACCGGCGCATCTCGTGGACCATCGGCCTCGAATACCGCACTTCCGTGGACCAGCTCCGGCGGATCCGCGACGACATCGAGGCCTACATCAAGGGCAGCGACGCCTTTGTCAGCGCGCCCGCCGCCCCCACCTTCGTGCGCATCGACAGCTTCGGCGATTCGTCCATCGACCTCATGGTCTATTGCTTCACCCGCACCACGAACTGGGGCGAGTGGCTGCAGATCAAGGAAGCCTTTGCCTGCGCCATCAAGAACATCGTCGAGGGCGCGGGCTCGGGCTTCGCGTTTCCCAGCCGCTCGCTGTATGTCGAAACCATGCCGTCCGGCGCCGAGGTGTTTCCCCTGCAGGCGCGGGCGCCGCAAACGGAACAGGCCGGCGATGCCGGACCCGTGCCCCCGCCGCCGCGAGGGCTACGGCCAGCGCCGGATACTTGAGAATTCGCATGCCGTGCTCCTCGGTCCTGCGGGCCACGCCGTTCAGGCCCTCGTTGCGCGGCCGAGCCAACTGAAAAAGCGCCTCGGCCCCCGACGCGCGCCGTCTCCGGCGATAAGCGAGCGATCATTCAGCTCTGTGCCGAAATAGCGGGCGTGAATGTCGGCGATCACCTCTCGGGCGTCGTCCCGTTCCGCGAGATAGCGCCGCGCCAGCTCGTCCAGCGGAAAGCGGTCCGGCCCGCCGATTTCCATCGTGCCGTTCACGGGCGCGCCCACGGCCAGGTCGGCCAGCGCCGCCGACACATCGTCGGCGGCGACCGGCTGGATCAGCGCCGGCGACAGGCGCACTCCGCCATCCTCCGCGCCCGACTCGACGATGCTGCCGATGAACTCGAAGAACTGCGTCGCGCGCAGGATGGCATAGGGAATCTTCGACGCCTTGATGAGGTTTTCCTGCGCGACCTTGGCGCGGAAGTGCTGGATGGCCGACCCGACGGGCGAGACGATCGAGGGCGCGAGGCTTGTCCGGCGCGCCGTGGAGCCCGGCCGCGGCAACGCCGTCGCCCTCACCCGCGCCGGTCACGCGCTGGCCCATCTGGCGGGCGACCTCCCGGGCGGCATCGCCCTGCTGGAAAAAACGCTGGTGCTCAACCCGATCTCGCGGCCGCATGGTTCCTCGGCGCCTTCCTGCGGCTGTGGCACGGCGACACCGAGGCCGCCATCGAGCATTTCGCGCGCGCCATGCGCTTCAGCCCCCTCGACCCCGAGCTGTACCGGATGCAGGCCGGCATGTCCGCCGCCCACCTTTTCCTGCGCGACTTCGACGCGGCCTCGTCCTGGGTAGAAAAAGCCTGCCGCGCCGCCGACGCGCGCCGCGCCATGGACGCCCTGCTCCGCCTCGACCCCGGCCCGCGCAAGGCCGGCTTGCCGGCACAGGCTGGCGCATCGCGCCAGGCGGCAAAAAGGCTGCCCGAAGGCAGCCTTCTCCCGTGCGGCGGAGAAGCGCACGTACCGGGTATGGGAGGGTCCGCGGCCTACACGTCGATATTGCCCGCCGACAGCGCGTGCGTCTCGATGAAGTTGCGGCGCGGCTCGACGTCGTCGCCCATGAGCGTGGTGAAGACTTCGTCGGCCGCGATGGCGTCCTCGATCTGCACGCGCAGCAGGCGGCGCACCTTGGGGTCCATGGTGGTTTCCCAGAGCTGCTCAGGGTTCATTTCGCCCAGGCCCTTGTAGCGCTGCTTGGAAATGCCGCGCTCGGCTTCGCTGCGCAGCCAGGCCATGGCTTCGCGGAAGTCGGCCACGGTCTGTTCCTTGCGCTTGTCGCCCTCGCCGCGCGCGACGATGGAGCCGGGCAACACCTTGCCCGAGAAGCTCTGGGCCGCCTTGGACAGCACGGCGTAGTCGGAGCCGCCGATGAAGTCCGCGTCGATGATGCTGACGCGCACGTTGCCGTGGTGCATGCGCCGCACCGAGAGGCGGTGCCTTTCGGTAACGGGGTCGAACTCGGGCACCACTTCCACGCCGTTGCCCGAGACCGGGTCGCGCATGGCGGCCTTCAGGCGTTCGGCGGATTCGGCCGTGGCCTGTTCGGAATCCAGGTTGATCTCCACGCCCTCGGCCATGGCCGACAGGGCCGCCACGTCGAACACGCGCGACAGGCGGCCGATGACGCCGTCGGCGGCCACGTACTGGCGCGCCAGCTCGGCCAGCTCCTCGCCGCGGATGATGTTGCCGCCCGAGATGATCTCGGCCTCCTTCAGCGAGAGCTGCAGCATGAACTGCGCTTCTTCCGCGTCGTCCTTCAGGTAGCGCTCCTCGCGGCCGACCTTCACCTTGTACAGCGGCGGCTGGGCGATATAGACGTAGCCGCGCTGCACCAGCTCGGGCATCTGGCGGTACAGCAGCGTGAGCAGCAGGGTGCGGATGTGCGCGCCGTCCACGTCCGCGTCGGTCATGATGATGAGGCGGTGATAGCGCAGCTTGTCGATGTTGAAGTCCGGGCCGATGCTGGTGCCCAGGGCCGTGATCAGCGTGGCGATCTGCTCGCTGGCGATGAGGCGGTCGAAGCGCGCCTTCTCCACGTTGAGCACCTTGCCGCGCAGCGGCAGCACGGCCTGGAACTTGCGGTCGCGGCCCTGCTTGGCCGAGCCGCCCGCCGAGTCGCCCTCCACGATGTACAGCTCGCACAGCGCGGGGTCTTTTTCCTGGCAATCGGCCAGCTTGCCGGGCAGGCCGGCGCCCTCCAGCACGCTCTTGCGGCGGGTCATTTCGCGCGCCTTGCGCGCCGCTTCGCGCGCGCGCGCGGCTTCGATAATCTTGCCGCACAGCGCCTTGGCGTCGTTCGGGTGCTCGAGCAGCCAGGTTTCCAGCGTGCGGGCCACGGCCTCTTCCACCGCGGGACGCACTTCGCTGGACACCAGCTTGTCCTTGGTCTGGCTGCTGAACTTGGGCTCGGGCACCTTCACCGACAGCACGCAGGCCAGGCCCTCGCGCATGTCGTCGCCGGACGTTTCGACCTTGGCCTTCTTGGCCAGCTCGTTGTCGACGATGTACTTGTTGATGATGCGCGTCATGGCCGCGCGCAGGCCCGTCAGGTGCGTGCCGCCGTCGCGCTGCGGAATGTTGTTGGTGAAACACAGCACGCTTTCGCTGTAGCTGTCGTTCCACTGCATGGCCACTTCCACGCCCACCGGCACGCCGCCGGCCGACGATTCGGTGGATACCGCGAACACGTTGGGGTGCAGCACGGTCTTGCTGCGGTTGATGTACTCCACGAAGCCCTTCACGCCGCCGGAGAAGGCGAAGTTCTCTTCCTTGCCCTGGCGCTGGTCGATCAGGCGGATCTTCACGCCATTGTTCAGGAACGACAGTTCCCGCAGGCGCTTGGACAATATCTCGTAGTGGTACTCGATATTGGTGAAGATGATGGGGTCGGCCAGGAAGCGCACCTCGGTGCCGCGCTTGTCGGTCGTGCCCGTGACCGTCAGGGGCGCCACGCGCTCGCCCTGGCGGAACTCCATCTGGTGCACCTTGCCGTCGCGGCGGATGGTCAGGCGCAGCCATTCCGACAGCGCGTTCACGCAGGACACGCCCACGCCGTGCAGGCCGCCGGACACCTTGTACGAGTTCTGGTCGAACTTGCCGCCCGCGTGCAGCTCCGTCATGACGATTTCGGCGGCGCTGCGGTGGAATTCGTCATCCTTGTGGAT
This sequence comes from Achromobacter sp. DMS1, assembly GCF_001270295.1. NCBI lineage: Bacteria > Pseudomonadati > Pseudomonadota > Betaproteobacteria > Burkholderiales > Alcaligenaceae > Achromobacter > Achromobacter sp. DMS1. The sequence goes on from NZ_LHSJ01000156.1 coordinate 7,159, forward strand.
GTCGGTCGGAATGCCCCGGCCGTTGTCGCTCACCGAAATGGAGTTGTCGGTGTGGATGGTGACGACGATGTCGTCGCAGTAGCCGGCCAGCGCCTCGTCGATGGCGTTGTCCACCACCTCGAACACCATGTGGTGCAGACCCGTGCCGTCGGAGGTGTCGCCGATGTACATGCCGGGGCGCTTGCGTACTGCCTCCAGCCCCTTGAGCATCTTGATCGAATCGGCGCCGTAGCCGTTGTTCTCGGGAGTGGTGTTCTGCTGATCTGACATGTGGATATCGATAAGGCTTTAAAGAGCGGCCTGGCGGCCGGACCGCTCGCGGCCGGCAAAGGTCCGCGAGCGGCGCAAATCCGCGTTGCGGCGGATCAGATGCGCATGGGCATCACGACGTATTTGAATTCGTCGTCTTCGGGCAGGGTGATGAGCGCGGACGCGTTCGCATCGGGCATGACCGACCACTTCACGTTGTCCACCTTGACGTTGGCCAGCACGTCGAGCAGGTAGCCGACGTTGAAACCCACGTCCAGCGGCTCGTGGCCGTAGTCGATGTCGATCTCTTCCTGGGCCTCTTCCTGCTCGGCGTTGGAGGAGGAGATCTTCATCTGGTTCTGCGCCAGCTGCAGGCGCACGCCCTTGAACTTGTCGGTGGTCAGGATGGCGGCGCGCTGCAGGCTGCCCTGCAGGGCCTCGCGGCCCACCAGGAAATGGCGGGTGTACGTGGTGGGAATCACGCGCGTGAAATCGGGGAACTTGCCCTCGACCAGCTTGGACACGAGCTCCACGTCGCCGAAGCGGAAGCGGATCTGGCCCGGGGCCACGTCGATCGAAACCGGCTCGTCGGAGTCCTCCAGCAGGCGCTGCATCTCGAGCACCGTCTTGCGCGGCACGATGACTTCGTGGCGTTCGCTGATGCCGTCGGCCGCCGTGGAGCAATGCGCCAGGCGATGGCCGTCAGTGGCCACGGCGCGCACGCGGCCGGGTTCGAACACCAGCAGCATGCCGTTCAGGTAATAGCGGATGTCCTGCTGGGCCATGGCGAAGTGCACCATGTTGAACAGGTGGCGCAGGGTGCGCTGCGGCATGGTCAGCGAGACGTCCCATTGCTCGGGCTGGGCCACGGTGGGGAACTCGCTGGCGGCCAGCGTCTGCAGCGCGAAGCGGCTCTTGGCCGACTGCACGGACAGCTTGTTGCTGGCCAGCGCCAGCTTCACGTCGCCGGTGTCGGGCAGCGCCTTCAGGATGTCGAGCAGCTTGCGCGCCGACACGGTGGTGGACTCGTTCTCCGCGCCCACGCCGAAATCTGCATGCGTGGTGATCTGCACCTCGAGGTCGGTTGCGATGAACGCGACCTTGTTGCCTTCCTTGCGCATCAGGATGTTCGCCAGGATGGGCAGGGTATGGCGTCTTTCGACGATGCCCGCCACAGTCGACAGCGGTTTCAGCAATGCATCGCGTGTGGTTTGTACGAGTTGCATGTTCATCCTTTTAGAGTTTGTTCCAACACGTGCAGGGTATGGTTCAGTTCCGCTTGCTTGGCGCGGGCATCGGAAATCTTGCGCACGGCGTGCAGCACCGTGGTGTGGTCCCGTCCGCCGAAGAGATCGCCGATTTCAGGCAGGCTTTTCTGGGTCAGCTCCTTCGCCAGGTACATGGCGACCTGGCGCGGCAATGCGATATTGGCGGGCCGGCGTTTCGAGTACATGTCGGCCACCTTGATCTTGTAGAAGTCGGCGACCGTCTTCTGGATGTTCTCTACCGTGATCTGGCCGTTGGACACGGACAGCAGGTCTTTCAGGGCCTCCTTGCAGACGTCCACCGTCAGCACGTCGCGGCCGTGGAAGCGCGCGTAGGCGAGCACCTTGCGCAGCGCGCCTTCCAGCTCGCGCACGTTGCTGCGCAGGTGCTTGGCGATGAAGAACGCCACCTCCTCGGGCATGGGCACGCCCTCGGATTCGGCCTTGCGCAACAGGATCGCCACCCGCATTTCGAGTTCGGGCGGCTCGATCGCCACGGTGAGCCCGGAATCGAAGCGCGAAATGAGCCGGCTGTCGATACCGGACAGCTCCTTGGGATAGGTGTCGCTGGTAATGATGATCTGCTTGCGCTGCGCCACCATCGCCTCGAAGGCGTAGAAGAACTCTTCCTGCGTGCGGTTCTTGCCCGAGAAGAACTGGATATCGTCGATGAGCAGCAGGTCGAGCGAGTGGTAATAGCGCTTGAAGTCGTCGAACGCCTTGCGCTGGTAGGCCTTCACCACGTCGGACACGTACTGGTCGGCGTGCACGTAGCGCACGCGCACGCCCGTGCCCGCCGCCACCATGGCGTTGCCGATGGCGTGGATGAGGTGGGTCTTGCCCAGGCCCACGCCGCCGTACAGGAACAGCGGGTTGTAGGACGTGCCGGGGTTTTCCGCCACCTGCAGGGCGGCCGCGCGCGCGAGCTGGTTGGCCTTGCCGGTAACGAAGTTCTCGAAGGTGAGATCGGTGTTCAGGCGCGAGCGCTCGTACACGATATTGGCCGCGTCGGCCGTCACCGCGGCGGCGGCGACATGGCCGGGGCCGGGGCGGCAGGCTGCGGGG
>NZ_LHSJ01000157.1:0-14176 GCF_001270295.1 Achromobacter sp. DMS1
CGCCGGCCGGCCCTCAGGCCGATTCCTCGACCTCGCCCAGGTAGGCCGCCCGCACCTTGGGATCGTGCAGCATCTGGCCGGCCGGGCCGGAAAGAATGATTTCGCCGGACTCCATCACGTAGCCGCGATGGCTATTCTCCAGCGCCAGGCGCGCGTTCTGCTCGATGAGCAGGATGGTCACGCCTTCGCTGGCGATGGCGCGCACCACTTCGAACACCTTTTCCACCATGAGCGGGGCCAGGCCCATCGAAGGCTCGTCCAGCAGCAGCAGCCTGGGCCGCGCGATCATCGCGCGGCCCATGGCCACCATCTGCTGCTCGCCGCCCGACAGGTTGCCCGGCCGCCTGCCTGCGCCGCTCGGCCAGGCGCGGAAACAGCGTGAAGACGCGCTCGGTGTCCTGGCGCACCTGCGCGGCGTCGCGGCGCACGTAGGCGCCCATGGCCAGGTTTTCCTCGATGGTGAGCTGGCCGAAGATGCCCCGGCCCTCGGGCACCATGACCAGGCCCTGGCGCACCAGTTCGTGCGATTTGCGTCCGCCGATGGACTGGCCGTCGTAGACGATCTCGCCGCCGGCCAGCGGCACGAGGCCGCAGATAGCGCGCAGCGTGGTGCTCTTGCCCGCGCCGTTGGCGCCGATGAGGCAGACCAGCTCGCCCGGGTCCACGCGCAGGTCGATGCCGCGCACCGCCCGGATGCCGCCGTACGACACCTGCAGGCCGCGCAATTCGAGTAGGGGTTGGGATGCGGTCATGATGCGGGGCGCTCCTGGTGGATAAGCGGGTCCTGGGCGGCGCCAGCGCCCAGATAGGCCTCGATGACCTTGGGATCGCGCTGCACCTGGGCCGGCTTGCCCAGGGACAGCACCTTGCCGTATTCGAGCACCAGCACGCGGTCGCACAGACCCATGACGAGCTTCATGTCGTGCTCGATGAGCAGCACGGTGATGCCGTCGCCGCGGATCTTCTCGATCAGCTTGCGCAGCACCACGGTCTCGGAGGCGTTCATGCCCGCCGCCGGTTCGTCCAGCGCGAGCAGCTTGGGATCGGTGGCCAGCGCCCGCGCGATCTCCAGGCGGCGCTGGTCGCCGTAGGGCAGCGAGCGCGCCACGTCGTTGGCGCGGTGGGCGATGCCCACGTACTCCAGCAGCTCGTGCGCGCAGGGCCTCGATGGCGGCTTCCTCGGCGCGGGTGGCGCGGGTGCGCAGCACCGCTCCCAGCACGCCGGCGCGCGTGCGCACGTGGCGGCCGATCATCACGTTCTCGATGGCGCTCAGGTTGGCGAACAGGCGGATGTTCTGGAAGGTGCGCGCCAGGCCGGCCTGGGCCACTTCGTGCGGCTTCTTGCCCGTCATGGACTCGCCGTTGAAGATGCAACTGCCTTCCTCCGGAATATAGAGCCCGGTCAGCACGTTGAAGAGCGTGGTCTTGCCCGCGCCGTTGGGGCCGATGAGGCCGTAGATCTCGCCCTGCTCGATGTCGAAGCTCACGTCCGACAGGGCCTGCAGGCCGCCGAAACGCTTGCCCAGGCCCTGGGCTTGCAATAGCTTGCTCATGACTCGCCTCCCCGGTTCCTGGATGACAGCTCGCGGCGGCGCACCGCCGAGGGCCACAGGCCCGCGGGCCGGAACAGCATCACGCACACCATGGCCAGGCCGAAGAGCAGCATGCGTATGCCTTCGGGATCGAGCACTACCGAGCCGAACAGCATGTTCTGCAGGGGCTCGACGACCGCGCGCAGGAACTCCGGCAGCGCGGCCAGGATGAGCGCGCCCAGGATCACGCCCGGAATATGGCCCATGCCGCCCAGCACCACCATGCACAGGATGGAAATGGATTCCATCAGGCTGAAACTCTCGGGGCTCACGAAGCCCTGCATGGAAGCGAACAGCGCTCCGGCCACGCCGCCGAAGGACGCGCCCATGGCGAACGCCAGCAGCTTCACGTTGCGGGTGTTGATGCCCATGGCCTTGGCCGCGATCTCGTCTTCGCGGATGGCCTCCCAGGCGCGCCCGATGCGGGAGTTCTGCAGGCGCACGCACACCAGCACGATGAGCAGCGTCAGGCCCAGCAGCAGGTAGTAGTACTTCTCCGGCCCGGTGAAGCGGATGCCCATGAGGGTTTCCGTGCGGCCGAACGCGAAGCTGCCCACCTTGAAGGTGTCGATGCGGTTCAGGCCCTGGGGCCCGTTGGTGATGTTGACGGGCGCGTTCAGGTTGTTGAGGAAGATGCGGATGATTTCGCCGAAGCCCAGCGTCACGATGGCCAGGTAGTCGCCGCGCAGCTTGAGCGTGGGCGCGCCCAGCAGCACGCCGAACAGGCAGGCCAGCGCCAGCGCGATGGGCAGGATGGCCCAGAACGGCAGATGCAGCCCGAAATGCGGCGAAGCCAGCAGCGCCCATACGTAAGCGCCCACCGCGTAGAACGCGATGTAGCCCAGGTCGAGCAGGCCGGCGAAGCCCACCACGATGTTCAGGCCCAGCGACAGCATCACGTACAGCAGCGCGAAATTCAGGATGCGCACCCAGCTCTGTCCGGCCATGCCCAGCACGAAGGGCAGCACGGCCAGCGCCACGCCGATCAGCGCGATGCCGGCGAGGTTGCGCGCGGTGAGCCCGTTTTTCTTCAGTGTCGCGTTCATGCCCGGTCTCCCACGCGTTCGCCCAGCAGGCCGGAAGGACGGAAGATCAGCACCAGCACCAGCACGAAAAAGGCGAAGACGTCCTGGTAGTGGCTGCCCAGGAAGCCGCCGGTGAGGTCGCCGATGTAGCCCGCGCCCAGCGATTCGATCACGCCCAGCAACAGGCCCCCGGCCATGGCGCCAACCAGGTTGCCGATGCCGCCCAGCACCGCGGCGGTGAACGCCTTCAGGCCCAGCAGAAAGCCCATGGTGTACTGGGAAACGCCGTAGTAGGTGGCGACCATCATGCCGGCCACGGCGGCCAGCGCCGAGCCGATCAGGAAGGCGGCGGAGATGACGGTGTTGATGTTCACGCCCATCAGCCCGGCCACCTCGCGGTTCTGCGCCGTGGCGCGCATGGCCGTGCCCAGGCGCGTCTTGTGCACCACGAGCAGCAGCGCGCCCATGATGAGCGCCGCGATCACCACGATGGCGATCTGCAGCGTGCTCATGCGCGCGCCGAAGAACTCGAACACGCGCGGCGAAAGCACCTGCGGGAAGTTCAGGTAATTGCGGCCCCAGCCCATCATGGCGAGGTTCTGCAGGATGATGGACACGCCGATGGCGGTGATGAGCGCCGCCAGACGCGGGGCGCGGCGCAGCGGCCGGTACGCGATGCGCTCGGCGGTCCAGCCCACGGCCATGCACAGCGGCACGGAAACCAGCAGCCCGGCGCCCAGCACCAGAAAGGCCGACGCGGAGGGGTCGCCGCCCACCAGGGAGATGGCGATGGTGGTGGCGGCCATCGCGCCGATCATCACCACGTCGCCGTGGGCGAAATTGATGAGCCCGATGATGCCGTACACCATCGTGTAGCCCAGGGGCGACCAGGCGGGCCGGATCGTTCCGCCTGGAGAGTTTCCATGAATCGCAGATCCCTGTTGCTGTCCCTTTGCGCCGCCGCCACGCTGCTGGCCGCCTCCCCCGGCCATGCCGACACGCTGGACGATATAAAGAAGGCCGGCGTCATCAGGATTGCCGTGCCGCAGGACTTTCCGCCCTTCGGCTCGGTCGGGGCCGACATGAAGCCGCTGGGCTACGACATCGACACGGCCCGCCTGATCGCCGGACAGATGGGGGTGAAGCTGGAGCTGGTGCCCGTCACCAGCGCGAACCGCGTCCCGTACCTGCAGACGCGCAAGGTGGACCTGGTGATTTCCAGCCTGGGCAAGAACCCCGAACGCGAGCGGGCCATCGACTTCTCCGACGCGTATGCGCCATTCTTCAATGGCGTGTTCGGTCCGGCGGACATCAAGGTGAGCGCGGCCGCCGACCTGGCGGGCAAGACCATCGGCGTCACGCGCGGCGCGGTGGAAGACATCGAGCTTTCCAAGATCGCGCCGGCCAGCGCCACCATCAAGCGCTATGAAGACAACAACGGCACCATTACCGCGTTCCTGTCGGGACAGGTGCCGCTGATCGCCACCGGCAATGTGGTGGCCGCCGCCATCCTGGCGCGCAACCCGCCCAAGAAGCCGGAAACCAAGTTTCTGATCAAGAATTCGCCCTGCTACATCGGGCTGAACAAGAACGAGCCCGGGCTGCGCGCCAAGGTGAACGAGATTCTTGCCGCGGCCAAGCGCGACGGCGCGCTGGCCGCGATCTCGCAGAAGTGGCTGGGCGCCGGCCTGCCCGCCGATCTGTAGGCGCGGACGGCCGCGTCATGGCTTACCAGTTCGACTTTTCTCCGATATGGGCCTATGCGCCCGTGCTGGCCAGGGGCGCGGCACGTCACGCTGGAGCTGATCGCCCTTTGGCGCGGCGGCGGGGGCGGCCCTGNACGGGCGCGCGCCGGCACGGGCGGCCGGTCAGTCGACGCTGGCGCCCGATTGGCGCACTGCCTGTCCCCATTTCTGCACTTCGCCGGCGATGAACTTGCCCGTGGCTTCGGGCGTCATCGGCATGGGGTCGGCGCCGCGGTCGCGGAAGAACTTCTGCATCTCGGGCGAGTTCAGCACCTCGCCGATCCGTTGCGACAGGGCCGCGGTGACCGGCGCGGGCGTGCCGCGCGGCGCCAGCACGGCGGCCCAGCCTATGGCTTCGAAGCCCGGATAGCCGCTTTCGGCCACGGTGGGCACGTCCGGCAGCTGCGGCAGGCGCTTGGCCGTCGTGACGGCCAGCGCCACGGCCTTCTTGCTCTGCACGTGCGGCAGGCCCGCCGTCACCGAGTCCACCATCAGCGGCACCTGGTGGCCCAGGAAATCCGCCTGGGCCGGGCCGCTGCCCTTGTACGGGATGTGGCGGATGTCGAGCTGGGCGGCCGCCTTGAACATCTCCGCCGACAGGTGCTGCGTGCCGCCGATGCCGGCGCTGGCGTAGGCGAGTTCGCCCGGATGCGCCTTGGCCTCGTCCACCAGCTGCTTGAGCGAGGTGATGCCCGACGCCGGCGTGGCCAGGAACATCAGCGGCACCGAGAACACTCCCGACACCGGCGCGAAATCCCGGGTCAGGCTGTAATTGATGGTCTTGTACAGCGTCTGATTGACGGCCGCCGCGCTGCCCGCGATCACCAGGGTATAGCCGTCCGGCGTCGCGCGGGCGGCCTGCTCCATGCCGATGTTGCTGCCCGCGCCGGCGCGGTTTTCCACCACCACGGGCTGCTCGACCGCCGCGCCCAGCTTCTCGGCCAGGGCGCGCGCGAAGATGTCCGTTGCCTGCCCGGGCGGGAAGGGCACGATCAGGCGGATGGGGCGGTCGGGAAACCCGGCGTGCGCCCCGGCGCTGGCCGCCGCCAGCAGGATTCCGGCCGTCAGGCCGGGAAGAAAACGTTTCATGATGTCTCAGCGAAAAAGCGTGGAAAAAGCTGCGCGCGGGGGTAGCGCCTGGGCGTCCGGATGGCGCCCGGCGCCTTTTTGGGGCGCGGGCCGCCGTCCAGGGACGGATGCGTCACGATAGCACTGCCCGCGGGGTGCTAAATTTGCTTCTTTGCGTTCCCCCTCAACCCCCTGTTTCTTTCTTACGCAGGAACCGCCATGGAATTCAGCCAGTTCAACGTCAATGCCCTCATGGAGATCACCTCCCGCCCGGACCTCGTGTTCGTGCGAGGCCAGGGTTCCTGGCTGGAGGACCACGCGGGCAAGCGATACCTGGACTTCGTCCAGGGCTGGGCGGTGAACACCCTGGGCCACTGCGCGCCCGAAATGCAGCGCGCGCTGGCGGAGCAGTCCAAGCTGCTGATGAACCCCTCGCCGGCGTTCTACAACCTGCCGTCCATCGAACTGGCCACGCGCCTCACCCAGGCTTCCTGCTTCGACCGCGTGTTCTTCGCCAACAGCGGCGGCGAAGCCAACGAAGGCGCCATCAAGCTCGCGCGCAAATGGGGCCAGGTCCACAAGCAGGGCGCCTACAAGATCATCACCATGGACCACGGCTTCCATGGCCGCACCCTGGCCACCATGTCGGCTTCCGGCAAGCCGGGCTGGGACAAGATGTTCGCCCCGCAGGTCGAAGGCTTCCCCAAGGCCGAGCTGAACAACCTCGACTCGGTGCGCGCCCTCATCGACGACCAGACCGTCGCCATCATGCTCGAGCCCGTGCAGGGAGAGGGCGGCGTCATCCCCGCCACCCGCGAATTCATGCAGGGCCTGCGCAAGCTGGCCGACGCGCACAAGCTGCTGCTCATCGTCGACGAAGTGCAGACCGGCATGGGCCGCACCGGCACCCTGTTCGCCTACCAGCAGTTCGAAGTCACGCCCGACATCATGACGCTGGCCAAGGGCATCGGCGGCGGCGTGCCGCTGGCCGCGCTGCTCGCGCGCCAGGAAGTCTGCGTTTTCGCCCACGGCGACCAGGGCGGCACCTACAACGGCAACCCCCTCATGGCCGCCGTCGGCGTCGCCGTGTTCGACGCCCTCGTCGCCCCGGGTTTCATGGAAGCCGTCAACGCCCGCGCCCGGCAGCTCTCCGATGGCCTCAACGCCCTCTCGGCCAAGTACGGCATGAAGGGCGAGCGCGGCATGGGCCTGCTGCGCGCCCTGGTCATGGACCGCGACGACGGCCCCGCCATCGTCGAGGCCGCCCGCAACCTCGCCCCCAACGGCCTGCTCCTCAACGCCCCGCGTCCCCACCTGCTGCGCTTCATGCCGGCGCTGAACGTGACGGCGCAGGAAATGGATACGATGTTGACGCAGCTCGACGGGTTGATCGAAACCGTGCGCAAGGCCTGATCGCGCCTGGTTCGATCGAGGCCGCGCCGCGGGCCCTGCAGGCCCGGGCGCGGCCTTATTGTTTGCCGGGCTCGTCCCGCAGCGCCGAAGCCTGCTCGCGCAGCACGAATTTCTGTATCTTGCCGGTGGCCGTCTTCGGCAGCGGGCCGAATACGACGGTGCGCGGGATCTTGAAGCGCGCCAGGTGCCGGCGGCAGTGCGCGAGAATGTCGTCGGCGCTGGCCTGCGCGCCGTCTTTCAGCGCAACGAAGGCGCACGGCGTCTCGCCCCAGGTCGCGTCGGACCTGGCCACGACCGCGGCTTCGAGCACGTCCGGGTGCCGGTACAGCACGCTTTCGATCTCGACGGTGGAGATGTTCTCGCCGCCCGAGATGATGATGTCCTTGGCGCGGTCTTTGATTTCGACGTAGCCGTCGGGGTGGACCACGCCCAGGTCGCCCGAATGGAACCAGCCGCCGGCGAAGGCCCCGGCCGTGGCGCCGGGGTCGCGCAGATAGCCTTTCATGATCGTGTTGCCCCGCAGCACGATTTCCCCCAGGGTGGCGCCGTCGGCGGGCACGGGCTGGAGCCGGTCGTCCACGACTTGCACGGCTTCCACGTTCAGTTTGCGCACGCCGATGCGGGCTTTGCGCGCGGCGCGCTGCGCCAGCGGCAGCGTGTCCCATTCTTCGTGCCAGGCGCAACTGACGGAGGGGCCGTAGGTTTCGGTGAGCCCGTACAGGTGCGTGACGCCGATGCCCAGCCCGTCCATGGCCTCGATGATGGCGGCGGGCGGCGCCGCGCCGCCCGTCATGGCTTGTACGGGATGCCCGGCCCGCTTGCGTGCGGCGGCGGGGGCGTTGACGAGCATATTGAGCACTACCGGCGCGGCGCAGAAGAAGCCGACCCGATGCTGCGCGATGGCGTCGAAGATGGCCGCGGGCTCCACCCGGCGCAGGCATACGCTGGTGCCGGCGAGCGCGGCCAGCGTCCACGGGAAACACCAGCCGTTGCAGTGGAACATCGGCAGCGTCCACAAGTAGACGGAATGCGGCGGCATGCCGCAGGAAAGCACATTGCCGACCGCGTTGAGATACGCGCCGCGATGGTGATACAGCACGCCTTTGGGATTGCCGGTGGTGCCGGAGGTGTAGTTCAGGCAGATGCTCTGCCATTCGTCTTCGGGCCAGGTCCAGTCGGCGGCGGCGGGTTGGGCGGCGAGCCAGGCTTCGTATTCGGCATCGCCGAGGACGCCGTGCTCGCCCGCGAATTCGCCGTCTTCGATACGCACGGTGCGGGGCGGCCGGTCCAGGCGCGCGAGCACGTCGCGCACCAGGTCGGCGTATTCGCTGTCGAAGAGCAGGACGGACGCGCCGCCGTGCGAAAGAATGAATGCGAGCGTGGCGGCGTCCAGCCGCGTGTTGAGGGCATTGAGTACCGCGCCGGCCATGGGCACGCCGAAGTGCGCCTCGTACAGCGCCGGGATGTTGGGCGCCAGCACGGCGACGACGTCGCCGCGCCCTACGTCCCAGGACCGCAAGGCGGAGGCCATGCGCTGGCATCGGTCCTGCGTGGCGGCCCAGGTCTGCCGGTAATGCCGGCCATGCACCAGGGCGATGCGATCGGGGAACACGCTGGCGGCCCATTGCAGAAAGCCCAGCGGCGTCAGGGCCACGTGATTGGCCGCGTTGCGCGGCAGTTCGTCGGCGTCGGCAATCATTGCGGTTCCTCCCGGCTCGCGGGTTGACGGCGCTGTTCGCGCTGGGCGGCCTCCCAGCCGAGCGCGGCCAGGGGCGCGACGCGTGCGCCCATTTCCTGCGCGTCGGCGCCCGCCGCATTGCCCGCGAGCGCGCGGGCATATACGCCCTGCAGAATGGCGGCGATGCGGAAAAAGCTGTAGGCGAGGTAGAAGTCCCAATTCGGCGGCGGAGCCATGCCGCGCTCGCGGCAATAGGCCGCGACGAATGCGTTCTCATCGGGGATGCCCAGGGCCCGCAGGTCCAGCCCGGCAATGCCGCGCCAGAGCGCGGGCGGAATGCGCCAGCACATGCAGTGGTAGGCGAGGTCGGCCAGCGGATCGCCCAGCGTGGACAGTTCCCAGTCCAGCAACGCGATGGCGCGCGGCTCGGCGGGGTGGAACACCAGGTTGTCGATGCGGTAGTCGCCGTGCACCAGCCGGGTCTGGCCGTCCCGCGGCAGATGGCGGGGCAGCCAGTCGATGAGGGCGTCCATGGCGGCGATGCGGGCGGTTTCCGTGTCGCGGTACTGGCGCGTCCAGCGCGCCACCTGGCGCGCGAAGTAATCCCCCCGGGCGGCCGTAGCCGGCCAGCCCCACGGCGGCTGGATCGACGGCGTGCAGCGCGGCCAGCACGCGGCCGGCCTCGGCATAGACGGCGGCGCGCTCGGCGGGCGCCAGCCCGGGCAGCGCGGGGTCCATGAAGACGCGCCCTTCGGCGTAGCTCATGAGGTAGAAGGGCGTGCCGACGACGTTGCGGTCTTCGCAATAATGCAGCATGCGCGGCACGGGCACGTCGGTGTCCGCCAGGGCGGACATGACGCGGTACTCGCGGTCCACGGCGTGGGCCGAGGGCAGCAGTTCGCCGGGCGGCTGCTTGCGCAGCACGCGGCGGCCCGTGGCGTCCTCCAGCAGATAGGTGGGGTTGGACTGCCGCCGGACAGGGGGCGCAGCGACAGCGTGGCCGGGTCGGCCAGGCCGCGGGCGGAAAGATAGGCCGCGAGCGCGGGCAGCCACTGCGGCGCGGCGGCGCGGGCGGCGTTCGTGGCGGGCGCGTTCATACGACCAGCGCCTTGCGCGGCGCGTCCGCGTCGTCCCAGCGCCAGTAGGCGTCGCCCTCGTCCATCAGGTGGCGCGCCAGCACCATCTTGTGCACCTCGGAAGCGCCGTCCACCAGGCGCGCCTGCCGGGCGTAGCGGTAGATCCACTCCAGCGGCGTGTCCTTGGAATAGCCGCGTGCGCCGTTGAGCTGCAGCGCGGTGTCCACGACCTTCTGCAGGGTTTCGGAAACCACGATCTTCGCCATGGAGATTTCCTTGCGGGCGTAGTCGCCCTGGTCCAGCCGCGCGGCCGCGCGCATGGTCAGCAGCCGGCCGATCTCGATCTGCATCGCGGCTTCGCCCAGCAGCCACTGCACGCCCTCGCGCTCGGCCAGCTTCTGCCCAAAGCTGCTGCGCTGGCCCACATAGTCCACCGCCACGGCCATGGCGCGGCGCGCCAGCCCCAGCCAGCGCATGCAGTGCGTCAGGCGCGCCGGGCCCAGCCGGATCTGCGTGAGCTTGAGCCCGTCGCCCACTTCCATGAGGCGGTTCTGGTCGGGAATCTCCAATCCCTCGAAGACGAGTTCGCAGTGCCCGCCATGTTCTTCCGGCCCCATGATGGGGATGCGGCGCTCGATGCGCCAGCCCGGCTGCGCGGCGTCGAAAAGGAAGGCGCTCAGCCCCTTGCGCGCGTCGTCCGAGGTGCGGGCGATGAGGATGAAATGCTGCGCCACGCCGGCGCCGGTGATGAACCATTTGCGCCCGTTGACGACCCACTTGCCGTTCTTGAGCGTGGCGGTGGTGCGCATCATGGAGGGATCGGAGCCGCTGCCGGGGTGGGGTTCGGTCATGGCGAAAGAGGACCGCACCTCGCCGTCCACAATGGGCCGCAGCCAGCGCTCCTGCTGGTCCGGGCGGGCCACCTGCGCCAGCACGCGCATGTTGCCGTCGTCGGGGGCGGCCGCGTTGAACGCCACCGGGCCGAAGATGGAGCGGTTCATCTCCTCGTAGCAGGCGGCCAGTCCCACCATGGGCAGTCCCTGGCCGCCGAGGCGGCGCGGCATCTGCAGCGCCCACAGGCCGGCGTCGCGCACGCGCGCCCGGACACGGGCCAGCGTCGCGTCGGCGATGTTTTCGTGCGCGTCATAGTTGGCGCGGTCGGCTTCGAGCGGAATCAGCTCGCGGTCGACGAATTCGCGCACGCGCCGTCGGTAGTCCTCGAGATCGGGGGACAGAGAGAAATCCATCGTGAGTCTCCTTGTTGGGCGCGGGCCGGCGCCGCGCCGGCCGCGCATGCGGATTCAAAGCGAACTCGCCAGATGCCCGCCGTCCACGTCGATGACCGATCCGGTCATGAAGGCGGAGGCGTCCGAGGCCAGCAGCAGCAGCGGGCCGTCCAGGTCGCCCGGCTGGCCCAGCCGGCGCTGCGGCACGCGCTTGATCAGCGCCTCGCCCGCCGGCGAGGCGAAGAAGTCGCGGTTCAGGTCCGTGGCGATGTAGCCGGGCGCGATGGCGTTGACCCGTATGCCGTGACGCGCCCATTCCAGCGCCAGCGCACGGGTGAGATGCAGCAGGCCCGCCTTGGCGGCGGCATACGGCGCGACGTGCGAGGCCACGCGCTGCCCCAGGATGGACGCGATGTTGACGATGGAGCCGGGCCGGCCGTGCGCGATGAAATGGCGCGCCGCCGCCTGGGCCACGCGCCATGCGCCATTCAGGTTGACGTCGATGACGCCGGTCCAGTCCGCCTCGGAAACGTCCAGCGCCGGCTGCGTCAGGGCGATGCCGGCATTGTTGATGACGATGCCGACCGGCCCGAGCGCTTCGGCCGCCTGGTCGAAGGCCGCCTGCACGCCGGCGGGCTGCGTCACGTCCATGCCGATCACGCGGGCCTGGCCGCCCGACGCGCGGATCTGCGCCGCCACTTCCTCGCCGAGCGCCTTGCGCCGCCCGCACAGGGCCACGCGCGCGCCCGCGCCCGCGAGCACCAAGGCGAAATGCCGGCCCAGCCCGCTGTACGCGCCGGTGACGAGGACGGTCTTGGATTTCAGGTCTTCGAACATCCGCTACTCTCCCTGCTTGATGTGGGGGCCTCGCAGCAGAGGCGCCAGGTCGTCGGGCACCTCGAGTTCCAACCGTAGCACAGCGCTGGCCAGCGCCTTGCCGTAATTATCGATGGCCAGGCTGCGCGACACGCCGCCGCCCAGCGCGCCTTCGAGCACGAAGTTCAGCACGCCCAGGGCGTCGACCTCGTAGCGCGTGATGGGGCCGCGCACAGCCTGGCCGCCGTAGATCGTCCGCATGGCCTCTACCGTGACGGCACGCTTGATGCACGGATAGAACCGGGGCTCGTAGGCGATGACCGCGATGTTCGAGGTATTGCCCTTGTCGCCGCAGCGCGTATGCGCCACGCGTCGCAATGCAACTCGCATCGTATGCTCCCTAGATGAATTCGACACGGCACGCCACGCTTTCGCGCGGCACGAGGGCGGACCACAGGCCGATCACTTCGCGCACCCGGTCCTGGTGCGGAACGCGCTTGCCGGTGGACGCCAGCCCGCAGACCGCCATGCCGTCCACTTCCCGGCCGATCTTCTCGGCCTGGGCGCGGCTGGCGCAGCGGGCGGCGATGCGCACCGCGATCTCGGCCGGCTCTTCCCGCAGCGGCGCCGATGCCGCGCCCAGCACGGCGTTGGCGCCGATGAAGTCGATGCGCAGTTCGTCGGCCTGCAGGCCGGCCATGCGTAGCCGCTCGCGCAGGATCTTTTCCGCCAGCCTGGCTTTTTCCAGGCAGCCCGGCCCGGCGAAAAAGAACATGTCCTCGCCGATATAGCCCTCGGTGCAGCCGATGGAAACCTTCAGCGTGGAGGTGCGGGGGCGGCCGGCGATGCCGCCGACGCGCACCCGGTTTTCGCCCACCTGCTCCAGGCGGGCGGTGGTGAAATCCACCACCACGTCCGGGGTGATGTAGCGCGCCGGGTCGTGCACTTCGTAGAACATCTGCTCCTTCACGGTGCGCAGGTCGATGCAACCGCCGGTGCCGTCCACCTTGCCGATTTCCGCCGTGCCGTCGGCGTCCACGTCGGCATACGGGAAAGCCAGATTCCACGGCTCGGGCACGTCCTTGTAGCCGGGGTCGCCGAAATAGCCGCCGGTGACCTGCGCGCCGCATTCGAGCAGGTGGCCGATGCCGCTGCCCTGGCCGAGCCGGGCCCAGTCGTCTTCGCGCCAGCCGTAGTGGTGCATCATGGGCGCGAGGAACAACGAGGGGTCCGCCACGCGCCCGGTGATGACGATGTCGGCGCCCTGGTCCAGCGCCTGCACGATGGCCGAGGCGCCGGCATAGGGTTCGGCCGAGATCAGCGTGTCGCGCAGCGAGGAAACCGGGGCGCCGGTTTCCATGATGTCCAGCCCGCTGTCCGCGATGCCGGCGCTCAGGTCGGTGGCCGTGACGGCCGCGACGCGGGCCTCGGGCCAGCCCGCCTCGGCGCACAGTTCGGCCACGCGCCGCGCCGCCCCGCGCGGATTGATCCAGCCCTGGTTGGACACGATGCGCGTGCCGTGCGCCTTGCAGTGCGGCAGCACCGCGCGCATGCGGTCGTCCAGCCAGGTGTCGTAGCCCGCGAAGCCCGGGTCGCGGCGCTTGCGGACCTGGGCCGCCGAAACCGTGGCCTCGGCCATGGTTTCGAAGCAGAGGAAGTCCAGCGCGCCGCGCTCGGCGTTCCAGCGCGCCGGGTCGATGCGGTCGCCCCACCAGCCGGCGCCGGATCCGATGCGCAGCCTGCCTGTCTTGCGGTTCATGTCTGTCTCCTTGTTGCGATTCCCGCACGCCGCGGCCTTATTGCGGCCGGATGCCGGCGTCCCGGATGACCTGGCGCCACTTGTCGGTGTCGGCGCGGATGGTGGCGGCATACTCTTCCGGCGTGCCGGCGGCCGGGATGGCGCCCAGCTCCTCGACCTGGCGGCGCGTGCCGGGCTCGGCCAGCGCCGCGGCCACCGCGTCGCGCACCTTGCCGATAATTGCGGGCGGCGTGCCGGCCGGGGCGAGCAGGCCGAACCAGGAATTCACTTCGTACCCCGGCAGGCCCGCCTCGGCCACCGTGGGCACGTCCGGCAGCATGGGCACGCGGCGCGCGGTCGTGACGGCCAGCGGCTGGACCGCGCCGGCCTTGATCTGGCCCATGGCCGAAGGCAGGTTGTCGTACATAAGCTGCACCTGCCCGCCCAGCAGGTCGGTCATGGCGGGCGCGGAGCCCTTGTATGGCACGTGGCGGATGTCCACCTTGGCCAGGCGGTTGAACAGTTCGCCCGACAGGTGCGGCGAGCCGCCCAGGCTGGTGGAGGCGAAGTTCAGCGAGCCCGGCGCGCGCCGCGCCTGCGCGATGAGCTGCGCCACGGAAGCGATGCCCAGCTTGGGGTTGACCAGCAGCACGTTGGGCGAGTTGGCCACCAGCGTCACGGGCGCGAAATCCCGCGCCGCGTCGTATGGCACCTGCGCGTAGATGAGCGGGTTCGTGGCCTGCGTGCCCAGGGTGCCCATGAGCAGCGTGTAGCCGTCGGGCCGGGCGCGCGCCACCGC
>NZ_LHSJ01000158.1:0-9707 GCF_001270295.1 Achromobacter sp. DMS1
GCTGTCGGGCGACCCGCCCAGGCCCCGTGGACCCGCCGCCAGGCTGCCGCTTCGCGGGCCGTTGTCCCGCCGCGGCCGCCCGCCTGTTCCGAGCGCGAGCCGCCGCTGCGCGAAGTGGCGCCCGGCCACAGCGTGGCCTGTCATTTCGTGGCGGTGCGCGACGGCGACGTGACCGCGCCGCTCTAGGCTGGACATGATCCGGGCGCAACGGCCTTCCGCGCCATATTTCCCGCTTCTCAAATATCGAGGACAGAACCATGCATTCATCCAGCGCCAGGACGACCATCTACGCCGCGCGCACCATCCTGACCATGAATCCGGCGCAGCCGCGCGCCACCCATGTGGCGGTGCGCGACGGACGCATTCTGGGCGTGGGCGGCCGGGACGACCTGGCGGGCTGGGGGCCGGCCGAACTGGACGACCGTTACGCGGACCGCGTGCTCATGCCCGGGCTGGTGGAGGGGCATTGCCACCTGCCGGAGGGCGGCATGTGGAAGTTCGTCTACGTGGGCTACTACGACCGCCGCGGGCCCGACGGCAGGCTGTGGGAGGGCCTGCGCAGCTTCGAGGCCGTGGCCGGCCGCCTGCGCGAGGCCGAGCGGTCGCTGGCGCCGGGCGAAACCCTGATCGGCTGGGGCTTCGACCCGATCTTCTTCGGCGGCGAGCGCATGAACCGCGCGCATCTGGACGCGGTGTCGCGCGCGCGGCCGGTCGTGGTCATGCACGCCAGCATGCACCTGATGAACGTGAACACGCTCATGCTGGAGCGCGCCGGCATCGATGCCGATACCGACGTGGACGGCGTCAGCCGGCTGGAAGACGGCAGCCCGAGCGGCGAGCTGTGCGAGTTCGCCGCCATGTTCCCGGTGCTGCGGCTGATCGGCAACCCGTTCCGCACCGTGGGGCTGTCGGAAGACGGCCTGCGCCTGTTCGGGAAGGTGGCGCAGTGGGCCGGCGTCACCACCGCCACCGACCTGGTCAACGAGCTCGACGGCGACGGCCTGGCGCGGCTCGCGCGCATCACGGCCGAGGACGACTACCCGGTGCGCATCGTGCCGGCCGCTTCCGCGCTGACCTATGCGGGCGATCCCGCGCGTTGCCTGGCGAGGCTGCAGGAAGTGCGCCGGCTCAACCACGACAAGCTGCGGCTGGGCATGGTCAAGCTGGTGGTGGACGGCTCCATCCAGGGGTTCACGGCCCGGGTCCGCTGGCCGAGCTATTACAACGGCGCGCCGAACGGCATCTGGGTCATTGCGCCCGGCGAGCTCGACGCCATGGTGCAGGCGTATCACGAGGCCGGCGTGCAGCTGCACATCCACACCAATGGCGACGAAGCCACCGAGCTGGCCATCGATGCCGTGCAGCGCGCGCTGCAGAAGCATCCGCGCCTGGATCACCGCCATACCCTGCAGCATTGCCAGATGGCGGACGCGGCGCAATTCCGCCGCATGGCCAGCCTGGGCATGTGCGCCAACCTGTTCGCCAACCACATCTACTATTGGGGCGACGCGCACTACGCGCTCACCATGGGTCCGGACCGCGCCAACCGCATGGACGCATGCGCGTCGGCCGCCCGCGCCGGGGTGCCGTACGCCATCCACTCCGACGCGCCCATTACGCCGCTGGGTCCGCTGTTCACCGCCTGGTGCGCCGTCAACCGTTGCACGGCGTCCGGCCGTGTGCTGGGCGAAAGCGAGCGCATCGGTGTAGGCGAGGCGCTGCGCGCCATTACGCTGGGCGCGGCCTACACGCTGCACATGGACCACCTGGCGGGCTCGATCGAAGTGGGCAAGTACGCGGATTTCTGCGTGCTGGACGAAGATCCTTCCGCCGCCGCGCCCGAGCAGCTCAAGGACATCGCGCCGCGCGGCACGGTGATCGGCGGCCGGCCGCTGGACCTGGAGCCCGCCTGAGATGCCGCGCATTCCCCTGACGGTGGTGGGCGGTTTCCTGGGCGCGGGCAAGACCACGCTGCTGCGCCATGTCCTGCAATCGGCGCCACGGCGCACGGCGGTGCTGGTCAACGACTTCGGGCCGATGGACATCGACGCGGGGCTGGTCGCCGGCCGCGCGGACGAGGTCGTGCGGCTGGCCAACGGCTGCGTCTGTTGCTCGCTGTCCAGCGGCCTGGACGAGGCCCTGGCGCGCATGCTGGCGCTGGACCCGCCGCCGGCATGGATCGTGATCGAGGCGAGCGGCGTCTCGGACCCGGGACGCATCGCGCAGGTCGGCCTGTCCGATCCGCTGCTGCAGTTGGAAACCGTGGTCGTCGTGGCCGACGCGGCCGCGATACGCGCCCAGGCCGCCGATCCGCTGCTGGCCGATACCCTGGCGCGCCAGTTGCGCGCGGCGGGGCTGCTGGTGCTGAACAAGACCGACCTGGCCGACCCGGCGCAGGCCGGGAACCTGCGCCGCTGGCTGGAAGAGGCATCCGGCGGAGCGCCGGTGCTGGAGACGAGCGAGGGCAGGGTCGATCTGCACGCACTGCTCGACGCCGGCGGGCAGGCGGAATGCCGCGCCGGCGGCTGCGCGCCCGGGCATCCGCATGAAGAGGTCCGCGCGCCCGTCCATGGCGGCGTGCTCGCGCGCCAGACGCACCCCGAACCCGCCGTCCATCCCTTCCAGAGCTGGACCTGGCAAGCTCCCGCGCTGCTGGACGCCGACCGCTTCGCGCAGGCACTCAGGCAACTGCCACGCGCCATCCTGCGCGCCAAGGGATGGGTGCGCACGCAGCGCCATGGCTGGGTTCTCGTCCAGCTCGCCGGCGGTCGCGTGCGCTACGACACGCAGGCGGCGCGGCCGGAAGACGCATCCTTCCCCGCTCTGGTGCTCATCGCTTTGCGCGGCCAGACCTCC
Organism: Achromobacter sp. DMS1; assembly: GCF_001270295.1. Classification (NCBI taxonomy): domain Bacteria; kingdom Pseudomonadati; phylum Pseudomonadota; class Betaproteobacteria; order Burkholderiales; family Alcaligenaceae; genus Achromobacter; species Achromobacter sp. DMS1. Next base: position 2,857 of record NZ_LHSJ01000158.1, read on the forward strand.
CCCGATCTCATCGCCGCAAACCTGAACCGCGCCGCACACATATCCTGAGCCGCGGCGCGCGCATGCGACATGCCGCCCCGCAGCCAGGCAAGATGCCCCGCGCAAGCAACCGGCGCGCCCCCCTCGAGCAGGGCCGGCCGAGGAGGGCGCGCCGCGGGCGTTTCGGGGGAGGGCATCTCCAGAGGGGGCCGCAACTGGTGCAAGCGATTCCCCGCGTCTGGTTCTAGACCCTGCGCCGCGCGCCTCTTACCTTGGCATCTGGCATGGCGCATGTCGCGCGGAGGAGAGCCGTAATGCAGAAGACCGTTACCGTGGAGATGCTGGCCGAGTTCGCGGCCGCGTGGAACCGCCACGATATCGAGGCCCTGATGTCGTTCATGAGCGAGGATTGCGTGTTCGAAACCGTGGCCGGCCCCGAGGCCTGGGGCAGCCGGCATACGGGCCGCGACGCGGTGCGCGCGGCCTTCGCGGCGGCATGGCAGAACTTTCCCGACGCGCAATGGCGCAACGGCCGCCACTGGGTCGCCGGCGACCGCGGCGTGTCCGAGTCCACGTTCACGGGCACCGCGGCCGACGGCACGCGCGTGGAGGCCGACATGGTGGATGTGTTCACGTTCAAGGACGGCAAGATCCAGGTCAAGAACGCCTTCCGCAAGCAGCGCCCGCCGCTGCCCGCACACGCCTGACGCGCCGCTGCCAAGGAGCCGCCATGGATGTCCAGACTTCCGTTGCGGGCGCGCGCCCGCCGTCCAGCCCCTACGATCCCGACTACGATCCGTTGGTTTCCCGCCCCGGGCGAGGGCAGGACTATGCGCCTACGTACTGGGTCGCCACGGCCGGCCCGCCGCCCGAGGACGACGGGCCGGTCGAGGGCGACGCGGACGCAGACGTGGTCATCGTGGGGTCCGGCTTCACGGGGCTGTCGGCGGCGTTGACGCTGGCGCGCGACTTCGGCGTGCGCGCGACGGTGCTGGAAGCCAACCGGGCGGTCTGGGGCTGCACCAGCCGCAACGGCGGGCAGGGGCAGAACGCATCGGGCCGCCTGTACCGCTCGCAGTGGATCCAGCGCTGGGGCGTGGACACCGCCCGCCGCCTGGACGCGGAAATCCGCGACGGTTTCGAATACTGGAAAAGCCTGGTGGCGCAGTTCGATTGCGACGCGCAGCCCGGCGGCCACCTCTACACCGCGCACCGCGAGAAGAAGATGGGCTTTCTGCGCAGCGAGGCCCGCGTCATGCGCGAAGTGTTCGGCTACGACACGCGCATCCTGAGCAAAGACGAGCTGCGCGAGCGCTACGTGGACGACCACGAGGCGGTAGGAGCCATGCTGGAGCCGGACGGCGTGGGCGTGCATCCGCTGAAGCTCGCGTTCGGCTACATGAGGCAGGCCCGCGCCCTGGGGGCGAGCCTGCATCCGGCCAGTCCCGTGCTGGGGTGGCGGCGCGAAAACGGCGCCTACCTGCTGCGCACGCCGGGCGGCACGGTGCGGGCCCGCAAGGTGGCGTTCGCCACGGGCGGCTACACCGCGCAGGGCATCGATCCCTTGCTGGACAACCGCATCATGCCCGTGCTTTCCAACTCTATGGTGACGCGCGTGTTGAGCGCCGAGGAGCGCGAGCGCGCCGGCCTGAAAAGCACGGTGTTCATCACCGACACGCGCACGCTGCGCTTCTACTACCGCCTGCTGCCCGACGGCCGCATGCAGATCGGCAGCCGTAGCGCCCTGCGCGGCGCGGATGCCCGCAATCCGCGCCACCTGGCGCTGCTGCGCGAGGGGCTGGCGCGCAAGTTTCCCGCGCTGCGCGACGTGGAGGTGGCCTACTCGTGGTGGGGCTGGGTGGATGTGAGCCACGACATGATGCCGCGCATCAGCCAGCCCGATCCGGACCAGCCGCTTTACTACGCATTCGGCTACGGCGGCAACGGCGTCTCGTTTTCGGCGCAGGCGGGCAGGCGGCTGGCGCAACGCATCATGGGCCAGGACGGCGCACCCTGGGACTTGCCCATTTACGACACGCCGTTGCCCGGCCATGTTTTCGCGCCGTTCCGGCGCATCGGACAGGGCTTGCTGTACCGCTGGTATTACCTGCGCGACGAAGTGCTGTAGAAGACGCTGCGGCGGAGCCTGGCGGCGCGGGCTGGCCCCGGGGCGCGGCGTTCAGGCCGCCGCCCGCATCCGGCAGCGGCGCGCCACGTCGGCCAGCCGCGCGATGCCCGGCGCGATCTGTCCGGCGCGGATGGACGTGAAGCCGATGCGCAGGCAGTTGCGCGGCGCGTGCGCGCCGTCCATGAAGAACACGTCGCCGGGTTCCACCACGACGCCTTCGGCCAGCGCGGCCTGCGCCAGCTCGACGGCGTCCAGCCAGGCGGGGCCCTGCACCCAGCAGGACGACGAGCCGGTGATCGGCGTGACCCGGAAATCGGGCAAGTGCTCGGCCAGCGCGCGCGCCAGTTCGGCGCCACGCTGCTGGTAGGCCTGCGACTGCCGCCGCAGCAGCGCATGGTGATGGCCGAGCGAAATGAACAGCGAAAACGCGCGCTGGATATAGGCCGACGGATGCCGCAGCATGAGGCGGCGCAGCGCGCGCAGCTCGCTGGTGAGTTCGCGGGGGGCCACGATGTAGCCGATGCGCAGGCCGGGCGCGAACGACTTGGCCAGGCTGCCCACGTAGATGACGCGGCCTTCGCGGTCCAGGCTCTTCAAGGCGGGAATCGCGCCTTCGCCCCAGCGGCTCTCGCTTTCGAAGTCGTCTTCGATGATGAGGCTGTCGGTCTGGCCGGCCAGGGTCAGCAGATCCTGGCGGCGCTGGGCCGACAGGGTGACGGTGGTCGGGCACTGGTGGCCCGGCGTGACGAAGATGTAGTCGCAGCCCAGCAGATGGGTGCCGGTGCACAGGCCCTCGCCATCCACCGGCAAGGGCAGGAGGTGCCGCGTGCGGCTGGCGAAGATGTTGCGCGCATCGGGATAGCCCGGGTCTTCCATGCCGACCACGGTGTCTTCGTTGATGAGGAGGTCGGCCAGCAGGTAGAGCGCGTGCTGCGCACCCACGGTCACGACGATTTCCTCGGCGTCGGCCCACACGCCGCGGCGCGGCAGCACCTGGGTGCGTATCTGCTCGATCAGGGCGGCGTCGTCGTGGGTGATGAGATCGGGCGCCCAGCTCCGTATGTCCAGCACCGACAGCGCCTTGATGCAGCATTCGCGCCATTCGGCGGTGGGAAAGAGATCGGGGTCGTATTGCCCGTAGACGAAAGGGTAGGGCTGCTTCTGCCAGTCTCGCGGCTTGCTGATGTTGCGCTGCCGCGAAGGGCGCAGCCGCAGCCGCTCTTCCCAGCGCACGGGCGCGCAGGTCTCGGCGTCCGGCGCACAGCAGGCGGCTTCCAGGGACGCGCCGGAATGGCCCTGCATCACCGTTTCGCTCACGAAATGGCCGCTGCGCTCGCGCGAAACCAGGTAGCCTTCGCTGACCAGTTGCTGGTAGGCGAACACCACGGTGTTGCGGGCGATGCGCAGCTGGTCCGCCAGGTAGCGGCTGGACGGCACGGGCGCGCCGGGAGGCAGGTGTCCGCTGAGTATGGCCGACACCAGCATCTGCCGCACCCGGCCCTGCAGGCTGAGGTTGGGCGCGCTTTCCATTTCGAACAGGCGCTCCCACAACACGGGCTTGAGCATGGAAGCCTGGCTGGACATGAGGACTCCTTCAAGAACGGGTGCGCAGGCGCGCCCTCCCGGCGCAGCCGGAAGGGCGCGGTTTCCGCACTCCAGCATAGAGGAGCCGGGCGGGGCGGGGAATGGGGGATTGCCCTGTCAGATGCGTCCCTTCCAGGGAATGGCGAATTTCTCCAGATAGCGCACCAGCAGGTCGAACGCGAACGCGAACACGCCGATGACGATGATGCCCATGATGACGGTGTCGCTGGCCAGGAACTGGGCGGCGTTGAGCACCATGAAACCCAGGCCCCGGTCGGACGCCACCATCTCGGCGGCCACCAGCGTGGTCCAGCCCACGCCGATGCCGATCCGCATGCCGGTGAAGATCTCCGGCAGCGCGGCCTTCAGCACCACGTGCCAGACGATCTGGGCCGGCGTGCCGCCCATGGCGTAGGCCGCGTGCACCTGTTCGATGGACACCGAGCGCACGCCGGCGCGCGCGGCGATGGCCATGGGAGCGAAGATCGCCAGGTAGATCAGGAAGATCTTGGGAAACTCGCCGATGCCGAACCAGATGATGATGAGCGGCAGGTAGGCCAGGGGGGGCAGGGGCCGGTAGAACTCGATGGGCGGATCGAAGATGCCGCGCGCATAGCGGTTGACGCCCATCAGGATGCCCACCGGAATGGCGGTGGCGCAGGCCAGGAAAAAAGCGCCGAACACGCGCGACAGGCTGGCCGCGGCATGCTCGGCCAGTGTGGAGTTGGCCACGCCTTCGGTCATGGCGACGATGAATTTGTCGTAGACCGCCATGGGCGAGGGCAGAAAGAGCGGCTTGACCCAGCCCATGCCTGTTACCAGGAACCACAGCGCGACGAGCGCGATGCTGGTCAGCAGGCTGATGTGGCCGCTGTAGCCCGCGCCCGGCGCGCCGTATACCTTGCCCGGCTTGGCGGGCCTGCCCCGGCTGCGCTCAGACATGGAGCGCCTCGGCGCGGACGCTGCGTTCGTCGCCATAGATGATGCCAAGGACTTCTTCTCGCATGGCGATGAAGTCGGGACTGGATTTGATGCCGCGTCCATCTCGGGTCTCCAGGTAGCGCCGGTTGAAGTCCGGCGTGAAGGTGTGCGTGATGCGTCCGGGCCGCGGCGACATGACGATGAGCCGCGAGCCCAGGAACAGCGCTTCTTCCACGCTGTGGGTGATGAAAAAGAACATCTTGTGGGTCTGGCGCCAGATGTGCAGCAGCAGCTCCTGGATGGTTTCGCGCGTGAGCGCGTCCAGCGCCGCCATGGGCTCGTCCATGAGCAACATGGCCGGATCGCAGGTCAGCGCGCGCGCAATGCCCACGCGCTGCTGCATGCCGCCAGATAGCTGGTAGATCATGTGCCGGTGGAAGTCCTGCAGGCCCACCAGCTCCAGGTTGCGCTGCGCGCGGGCGCGGCGCGTGGCTTTGTCCACGCCCTGCAGCTTGAGGCCGAACTCCGTGTTGTCGAGCACGTTCAGCCAGGGCAGCAGCGCGTGTTTCTGGAACACCACGCCGCGGTCGGCGCCGAGGCCGGTGATCGGCCGCCCCGCCAGGGTGATGCTGCCTTCCGTGGGCGACAGAAAACCCGCGAGCAGGCTGAGCAGGGTGGTCTTGCCGCAGCCGGACGCTCCCAGCGCGACCACGAACTCGCCCGGCTCGATGGTGAGGTTGACGTTCTGCAGCGCGATGACCGGCCCGCTGTCGTGCAGGCCGGGGTAGGTCACGCTGACTCCTTCTGCGCGCAGGGTCTGCGCGGCGGATGCGGATGGCTGGCTCATGGCCCGATTCCCCTTGTGGCGTCGCGCCCGCGTCCGCACGGGGCGCGCGGTGCGCGGGCAGGGCAGCCCGCCCGCGCCGGTCAGTCCGGCGGCCTATCTGGCCACCGCTTTCGCGTACTGGTCCGTTACGTGCGGACTGTAGTCGGGCAGTGCGCGGTCGATCTGCTTCTGGTCTTTCAGGAAGTTGGCGCTGGCCGCGAAGGCGCGCGCCGCGCCGCCTTCCTTGCCGCCGCCCAGCCACTGGCCGGATGCCTGCTCGGCCGCGGTGGGAAACACCAGCAGCTTGAGCGCGCTGACCATGTCGTCGGGCTTGCCGCCGATCAGCTTGACCATGCTCTTGACCTCGGGCGAGTCCGCCGTCCATTTGGCGCCGTTGGCGTGATAGTCGGCATAGGCCCTGGCCAGCACTTCGGTGAACGCCGCCATGAACTTCGGGTTCTTCTGCGCCCAGGCCCGGTCGGCCACCAGGCCGTCGAAGGTGGGCACGCTGGCCTTGCCGATTTCCTCCGAATCGGCGATGACCTTGCCGGTTTTCTCGATTTCGGTCAGGGCCGGCGGCCAGACGTAGGCCGCGTCGATGTCGCCCCGCTGCCAGGCGGCCACGATCTGCGGCGGCTGCATGTTGAGGATGCGCACGTCGCGGGGGTTCATCTTCCAGACCTGCTCCAGGCCCACCAGCAGGTGGAAGTGCGAGGTGGAGACGAAAGGCGTGGCCACGCGCTTGCCCTTGAGGTCGGCCGGGCGGGAAATGCCGGAGCCGTTGCGGGCGACCAGCGCTTCCGACTTGCCGATGTTGTCGAGAATCCAGAAGAGCTGCAGGTCCACCCCGCGGGTGGCGGCGGCGGTGATGCCGGTGGAGCCCAGCACGCCGACCGGCACGTTGCCGGAGGCCAGCGCGGTGGAGATGTCGCCGCCGGACGTGAACTGGCGCCAGTCGACCTGGTAGCCCGCCGCCTTGAGCGCCTTGTCGAAGCTGCCATCGGAAATGGCGGTGAGGAAGGGGCCGACGATGAGCTGGTAGCCCACCACGACCTTGGTCTGGGAATAGGCCGGCGCGGCAGCCAGGGCGGCGGCTAGGCCGGCCAGGGTGCAGCGTCGGATGAGGCGGAATAGCGCGTTCATGGAGATCTCCTGAAGAGCATGGGCTGCGTCCCGGGGCGAGGCCGGCACCGTTGGCCGGTCCTGTTCCAGTTTGCCCGGATAGGGCGGAAACGCTAGGTCCAGATGGGCGGTTCAGGTGGAGCCAAGACGGCGCGCCTGGCGCGGCAGGATGATGCGCCGCCGGGAGCGGCCACGGGGAAATCGTCCAGACGCCGGAGGCGGCCTTGGAGGAGGGGGATCAGACGGAATCCCGGCCCGACGAGGCGGACGCGGCGGCCGCCTTGCGGCGGG
>NZ_LHSJ01000158.1:9753-22247 GCF_001270295.1 Achromobacter sp. DMS1
TGCGCGCAGCATAGTGGCCAATTGGTAAGGCCACTTTACCCTTTTACCCGGCGCCCATGCCTATCCAGATCRKCGWMCMCCGGCCCTTCCAGGCTGCCGGCCGCCGCCCGCACCCGCGCGAAGGCCGCGTCGAAAGATTGCGTCATTCGGTTCCTCCTGGGCGCGGCGCGCCCGTATCGGCTCACGCCATCAGGCGCCGCGGAATGGCCAGGATGAGCAGAGCCGCCGCCAGCATGAGCGCGGCCAGCACCAGCACCGCCACGGAAATGCTGCCCGACCATTGCTTGACCCCGCCCATCAGAATGGGCCCGATCAGGCCCGCCAGGCTGGCCGCGCTGTTGATCATGGCGATGCCGCCCGCGGCCGCCGTACCCGCCAGCACCCGTCCGGGCAGGCCCCAGAACATGGCCAGCGTGGCCATGAGGCCCGAGATGCCGATCGTCAGGAAGCACATGGCGACGGCGGTGTTGTGCGGCGCCAGCGTACTGGCCCACATGCCGCCCGCCGCCACGAACATCGGCACCGCGCAGTGCCAGCGCCGCTCGCCCGTGCGCTCGGCGTGCGCCGCATTGCGGTTCATGACCACGCAGGCCACGGCGTAGGGAATGGCGGTGAGCAGCGCGATCTCCAGCGTGGATTGCAGGCCGGTGGACTGGATGATGGTGGGCAGCCAGAACACCAGGCCATAGTTGCCGATGTTGAAAAGCAGGCAGATGGCCATCAGCGTCCACAGCACCGGCGACCTGAGCGCAGTGAGAAAGCGGGTGCTTTTCCGGGCGTTCTCGCGGTCCAGCAGCGCCGAGACGGCCTCGGCCTCTTCGGCGCTGAGCCAGCGCGCCTCGCGCGGCGACTCCGGCAGCATGCGCAGCAGCAGCAGGCCCAGCAGCACGGCGGGCAGCGCTTCGATGAGGAACATCCACTGCCAGCCGTCCAGGCCGTGCAGGTCGTGCGTGCCCGCCATCAGCGCGCCCGAGACCGGGCCGCCGAGCACCATGCCCAGCGGCATCGCGAGAAACAGGAGGGACATGATGCGCGACTGCCGGTCCGCCGGATACCACTTGTTGAGGTACATCACCGCGGCGGGGAAGAAGCCGGCTTCGGTCACGCCCAGCAGGAAGCGCGCCGCGTAGAACTCCATGGGCGTGGTGACCAGCATGGTGGCCGCCGACACCAGGCCCCAGAGAATCATGATGGCGGCCATGCAGCGCCGCATGCCCAGCCGGTAGATCAGCAGGCTGCTGGGCACCTGGCAGAGCATGTAGCCCCAGAAAAAGATGCCCGCGCCCACGCCGTAGACCACGTCGCTCAGGCCCAGCGCCTGCTGCATCTGGAGCTTGGCGAAACCCACGTTGACGCGGTCCAGGTAGCTGAAGAAGTAGCACAGCACGATGAACGGCACGATGCGCCGCGTCACCTTGGCGTAGGCGGTGTGCGCCGCCGCGTCGCAGGCCGCCGCCTCGGCCGCCGTGGCGTCCAGCGCCGCCGTGTTGCCTGAATTCATATGCTCGTCCTCCTTTCCCTGATGTCCCGGTGTCCCGGCGTCCCGATGGCTGCCCATGGCGGCCGGCCGCGCCGCAGGCGTGCCGGCCCCTCCCGCGCCCGCGCACGCTCGCGGCGCGGCGAAGGCATGGCCGGATACTAGTTTTTATGAAACAAATGATCTATCAGTAATTACCATGAAACAGTCGATTCAATACGCCGCCGCCGGCGGCATGACGGCCGGCGCGCTGCGGTAGACTTGCATACGCGCGCCCAGGGCGCCCGCAATACAGGAGTCCCCATGTCACTGGAACAGCACTACACCGCCATACTCGAAGCGCTTGGGGAAGACCCCTCCCGCGAAGGCCTGGCGGACACGCCCGCCCGCGCGGCCAAGGCCATGCGCCATCTCTGCCGCGGCTACGGACAGAACCTCGAAGAGATCGTCAATGGCGCCCTCTTCACGTCCGATACGCGTGAAATCGTGCTGGTCAAGAATATCGAGCTCTACTCGCTCTGTGAGCACCACATGCTGCCTTTCATCGGCAAGGCGCACGTGGCCTACCTGCCCAACGGCAAGGTGCTGGGCCTGTCCAAGGTGGCGCGCATCGTCGAGATGTATGCCCGGCGCCTGCAGATCCAGGAAAACCTCAGCCGGCAGGTCGCCGAGGCGGTGCAGCAGGTCACCGACGCGGCCGGCGTGGCGGTAGTCATCGAGGCCCAGCACATGTGCATGATGATGCGCGGCGTCGAGAAGCAGAATTCCTCCATGGTCACCTCGGTCATGCTGGGAGAATTCCATGACAACCCCTCCACCCGCGCCGAATTCCTGAGCCTGATCCGCTGAAGCGGGCGGACGCGCCCCGCAAGAGCCGCCCGGCCTCCGCGCCCGGCGGCTTTTTCGTGGGCGGCGCCCGCCGCCTCTCAGCTTTAAGACTCTTCCGGTTTTCATTCCGGACAGACCGGGCCAGCATGAGTGGTTGATCTCCGACGGCGCTCTCGCGCCGGCATTGGCCCGCCCGCTGCCCCATGAACGTTCTTGCCATCGAACCCGATTCCCGGCTCGGCCAGTTGCTGGCCGCCGACCTGGCCCGMCAAACCCGTACGCATCGTGGTCGGTTTCTCGGCCGGCGGCACCACCGACGTGATTGCCCGCATCTTCGCCAAGGAACTTACCGAGGAGCTGGGGCAGTCGTTCGTGGTCGAGAACAAGCCGGGGGCGGGCAGCAACATCGCCACCGACATGGTGCAGCGCGCGGCTCCCGACGGCTACACGCTGCTGTTCGTGGCGGTGACCAGCGCCATCAACCAGACCCTGTACAAGAACGTCACGTTCGACCTGACCAAGGACTTCACGCCGGTGGCGCTGGGCGCCAAGGTGCCCAATATCCTGGTGGTCAACCCCGGCGTGCCGGTCAAGTCGGTGCAGGAACTGGTCGAATACGCCAAGAAGAACCCCGGCAAGCTCGCGTTCGCTTCATCGGGCAGCGGCACGTCCATCCACATGGCGGGCGAGCTCTTCAAGATGAAGGCGGGCATCGACGTGCTGCACGTGCCCTACAAGGGCAGCGCCCCGGCCGTGACCGACCTGATCGGCGGCCAGGTGCAGTACATGTTCGACAACATGCCCTCGTCGTGGCCGCACGTGCAGAGCGGCAAGCTGCGCGCGCTGGCCGTCACCACCAAGGAGCGCTCCAAGAGCGCGCCCGACGTGCCCACCATGCAGGAATCGGGCTTCCCGGGCTTCGACGTGTCGTCGTGGTTCGGCATGATCGCCCCGGCCGGCACGCCGCCCGAGGTGGTGAACAAGCTCAACGCCGCCATGCAGAAGGCGCTGGACAAGCCCGAAGTGCAGACCAGCTTCGAGAAGCTGGGCGCGGTGGGCGAGAAGACCACGCCGGCGCAGTTCGGCGCGTTCATCAAGAGCGAAGTGGAAGGCTGGGCCCCCGTGGTCAAGGCTTCCGGCGCCCGCGTCGACTGACGACTGCGTCCGCCTCGGCGGGCCGCCCCCGGCGGGCCTCCAGGGCGGCAAATAGGGACGGCTATGCCGTCCCTATTTTTTTACCGATTGCCGGCGCGGCGACAGCATGGCGGTGCACACGCCGCGCATCATGTCCACCTCGTCGCGCGTCAGGCCGGCGCGCGCGAACAGGTGCCGCATGCGCGGCATCAGCTTCTTGGGGTGCGCCAGATCCAGGAACTCCACCCCGACCAGGGCCTGCTCCCAGTGCGCGAGAAAAGCCTGCACGGCCTCGCCGGANCCGCTGGGCGCGGGAATCGGTGATCCTGGAGGGCCGCCGCTACGCGCCGCGCGCCGACGCGGGCCACATGACGCGCCCGGTGTCGCTGGCCGGCCTGCCGGTGGTGGCGGCGCCCTGGCGCCGGGCCCGGGCCTGCCCCTGGGGGTACAAGTGCTCGGGCCGCCGGACGGCGAGGCGCTGTGCCTGCGGGCGGCGCGCGCCCTGCAGGCGCAAGGCCTGTGCCGCAGCCGGGTTCAGCCGTGGCCGGCGGAGGGCAGGTAGGCGCCCGTGCTGTGCAATTGCTCCTCGGCCTGCTCCAGCGCCTTGATGGCGCCCTTGCCCTTCTGGGCCAGCAATTGCTGCACCAGCGCCTCCACCAGCGCCATGCCCGCGGTAACGGACGGGAAGAACGAAGGGCTGTCCACCGAAAATACCAGCGTGCAGTCCGCCTCCAGCGCGATGGGAGCCACCACGCTGTCGCTGAGCGCCACCACCTTGCAGCCCGACTTGCGCGCCGCCTCGGCCACGCGCACGATTTCGCGGGAGTAGGGGGCAAAGCTGATGACGACCACGGCGTCTTTGGGGGCCAGCACGCGCAGGTCCATTTCCAGCGTGCCGCCCTCGCCCCGGATCAGGTGCACGGCGTTGCGGAACAGGCGGTACAGGTAATGAAAGCCGAAGGCCAGCGGATGGCAGGAACGGAACCCGGCCACGTGCACGTGGGGCGCGGCGGCGAGCAGGGCGGCCGCCTGAGGCAGCAGCTGGGCGTTGGCCTGGGCGGTGCGCTCGAGGTTGCCGTGCTGGGCCTGGAACATGGCATCCAGCAGGCGGTCCGAGCCGCTTTCGCGCACCAGTTTCCGGGCGCGCTTGGCGTAGGGCTGCGGCTGCGGGCCGGCGCGAAACGCTTCCACGAACAGTTCGCGCAGGCTCTGCCATCCGTCGAAGCCCAGCGACTGGGCCAGGCGCACCAGCGTGGCGGGCTGCACGCCGGCGTCGGTGGCGATCCGGCGCATGGAGAGCAGTGGCACTTCCTGGGGATGGTCGAGCAGGTAGCGCGCGCCGCCCTGGAACTGGGTGCTCAGGCCGGCGTATTGCTCGCGCAGCAGGGCAAGCAGGGATTCCAGGGTCCGGGGCGGCATGGGGGTAGGCTGCGACATGGTCTGCGGTCGGGGTGGCAAATGTGCAACGATTGTTGCATAAGCCGCCGCGCAATGCATCCGGCGTGTATCATATGTTTTATTGAATCAACTGAAGAAACAAACGTTTCATGAAGCGTTTCCGGCGGGCGTTGCATGCCCCGCGCCGGCCGGCGCAAGAATCGAGGAATCCATGAGCAATCCGAAGCAAGCCCCGCGGCGCCATGCCGATATCCTGTTTCGCGGCGCCACGGTGGTGGATGGCACGGGCGCGCCCCGCCGCACGGCCGACGTCGCGGTCGCGCAAGGCCGCATCCTCGCCGTGGCGAGGCGCTGGACGTCACCGGCGCGCAGGAGGTGGTGCAGGCGCGCGGGCGCGTGCTGGCGCCCGGCTTCATCGACACCCATACGCACGACGACGGCTATCTGCTCGTGCATCGCGGCATGGAACCGAAGATCTCGCAGGGCGTGACCACCGTGGTGACGGGCAATTGCGGCATCAGCGTGGCCCCGCTCGTGCACGACGATCCGCCGCAGCCGCTGGACCTGATGGGGCCGCCGTCGCTGTTTCGCTTCGCCGGCTTCGGCGACTGGCTGCAGGCGCTGCGCGATGCGCCGGCCAACGTGAACGTGGCGCCGCTGGTGGGGCATTCCACATTGCGCGTGAAAACCATGCAAGACCTGTCGCGCCCGGCCACGCCCGCGGAAACGGAGGCCATGCGAGAGGAGGTGGAGCTGGCCATGCAGGCGGGCGCGTTCGGCGTATCCACCGGCACCTTCTATCCGCCCGCGGCGGCCGCCACCGAAGCCGAGATCATCGCCGTGTGCGAGCCCGTGCGCCGGCGCCGGGGCATCTATTCCACGCACCTGCGCGACGAAACCGACGACATCGTGCCTGCCATCGAAGAGGCGCTGCGCATCGGCCGCGCGCTGGACTGCATGGTGGTGTTTTCCCATCACAAGGTGGCGGGCAAGCGCAATTTCGGGCGCTCGCGCGAAACCCTGGGCCTGCTCGGCCAGGCCTCGCGCCTGCAGCCGCTCTGCCTGGACTGCCATCCGTATCCGGCCACTTCCACCATGCTGCGGCTGGACCGCGTGAGCCAAGCCTCGCGCACCATGATCACCTGGTCCAAGGGCTATCCCGAGGCGGGCGGGCGCGATTTCCACGAACTCATGCGGACATTGGGCCTGGACGAGCAGGGCCTGCTCGAAAAGCTGCGGCCGCCGCGGCCATCTATTTCGTCATGGACGAGGGCGACGTGGAGCGCATCGCCAGCTTTCCGCTCACGCTTTTCGGCTCCGACGGGCTGCCTTTCGATCCCCGGCCCCACCCTCGCCAGTGGGGCACCTTTCCCCGTATCCTGGCGCGGATGGTGCGCGAGTCGGGGCTCATGACGCTGGAGCAGGCGGTGCACAAAATGACGGGCCTGGCGGCGCGCCAGTACGGGCTGGCGCAGCGGGGGCGCATCGCGCCGGGCTGCCATGCCGACCTGGTGCTGTTCGACGCCGACCGCGTGCAGGACCGCGCCACGTTCGAGGACCCCATCCAGGTGAGCGCCGGCATCGACGGCGTCTGGGTCAACGGACGGCGGGTCTGGAACGAAGGCCGTGCGCTGCCGGCCTATTCCGGCCAGGTCTTGCGGCGCGCGCCCGACGCCGCCTGAACTGAATCATTGGAGACGACTATGAGCCATGTTTTTCATCGCAACCCCCGCCAAGCGCCGCCCACCGTCGTGGACGGGCAGGGCATGGAGCTGGTGGACAGCGCCGGCAAGCGCTACCTGGACGCCTGCGGCGGCGCGGCGGTGTCTTCGCTGGGACACCGGCACCCCGACGTGATCGAGGCCATCAAGCGCCAGGCCGACGCGCTGGCCTACGCGCACACCTCCTTCTTCACCACCCAGCCGGCCGAAGCGCTCGCCGACCTGCTGGCGGCCAGGGCGCCCGGCGACCTGAACCACGTGTATTTCGTCTCGGGCGGCTCCGAGGCGGTGGAAGCCGCGCTCAAGCTGGCGCGGCAATACTTCGTCGAAACCGGGCAGCCCTCGCGGCGGCATTTCATCGCCCGGCGCCAGAGCTACCACGGCAATACGCTGGGCGCGCTGGCCATCGGCGGCAATGCCTGGCGGCGCGAACCCTTTCTGCCGCTGCTCACGCCCGCCCATCATGTGTCGCCGTGCTTTCCCTACCGCTTCCAGGCCGCGGGCGAAACCGACGCGCAGTACGCAGCGCGGCTGGCCGACGAACTGGAAGCGAAGATCCTGGAGCTGGGGCCCGAGAACGTGGCGGCTTTCGTGGCCGAAACGGTGGTCGGCGCCACGGCGGGCGCGGTGGCGCCCGTGCCCGGCTATTTCCAGCGCATCCGCGCCGTCTGCGACAAGTACGGCGTGCTGCTCGTCCTGGACGAGGTCATGTCCGGCATGGGCCGCACCGGCTATCTGTACGCGTGCGAAGAAGACGGCGTCGCGCCGGACATCATCACCCTGGCCAAGGGGCTGGGGGCGGGCTACCAGCCCATCGGCGCCATGCTTTGCAGCGACCGCATTTACGACGCCATCGTGAGCGGCAGCGGCTTCTTCCAGCACGGCCACACCTACCTGGGCCACGCCATCGCGTGCGCGGCCGCGCTGGAAGTGCAGCGGGTCATCGAACGCGATGGCCTGCTGCAGAACGTGCGGGCGCGCGGCGAGCAATTGCGCGCCCGCCTGAAGGAGGTCCTGGCCGGGCACCCGCACGTGGGAGACGTGCGCGGCAGGGGCCTTTTCGTCGGCGTCGAGTTCGTGGCCGACCGCGCCAGCAAGGCCACGCTGGACCCGGCCCTGAAAACCCACGCGCGCCTCAAGGCGGCCGCCATGCGGCAAGGGCTGCTCGTCTATCCCATGGGCGGCACGGTGGACGGCGCGCGGGGCGACCATGTGCTGTTTGCCCCGCCGTTCATTTGCACTGCGCAGGACGTGGACCGCATCGCCGACCTGTTCGCCGCCTCGGTGGACCAGGTGTTCCCGCGGGCGCGGGCGGCGGCCTGAGCCTGCTGAAACCGGGCGCGATAAGAAAAGCGCTGCCTCGGCAGCGCTTTTTCGATCTGGCCGCCTCGAGGCGGAATGCGGGACGATTTTCTGATCGCGGCGGGCGCCGGCCCTAACCCTTGACGCGCACGATTTTCTGCACTTGCGGCACGTGCCGGATGGCGCGGATGACCTGAGCCAGGTGCTTGCGGCTGTCGACCTGGATGGTCAGGTGCAGGGAGACGGTGGCGACCGCGTCGTCGTGCATGGTGACGTGGATGATGTTGGCGTCGGCTTCCGTGACCTCCGCCGCCAGCCGGCCCAGCACGCCGCGCTCGTTGCGCGTGACGATGTCCAGGCGGGTGGCCAGGTGCTTGGCCGTGTGGGTGTCCCAGGCCACGTTGATCCAGCGTTCCGGCTCGCGCAGGCGCTGCCGCATGGCGACCGGGCAGTCCGCCGTGTGCACCACCAGGCCGTGCCCCATGCGCATGCCGGCGACGATGGGATCGCCGGGCAAGGGGCCGCAGCAGGGGGCGAGCTGCACCGCCTGGCCTTCGTTGCCCTGGATGAGGATGGGCGCGCTGCGCGCGGAAGTGAGCTCGTCCACCGCGGCGGCGGTGGTGGCCACCAACTGGTGCTCGGGCGCGAAGCGGCGCGCCACCACGGCGGCCAGCCGCTTGCCCAGGCCGATGTCGGCCAGGATTTCCTCGCGCGAGCTGGCGCCCGTGCTGCGCGCGAGCTTCTGCCAGGCAGGGTCGTCGGCCGCGGGCAGCGGCATGTGCAGCTCCTGCAGGGCCTGCGCCAGCAGGCGCTCGCCGAAGGCCACCGATTCTTCGTACTTGACCGTGCGCAGGTAGTGCCGGATCTCGGAGCGGGCGCGGCCCGTGCGCACGTAGTTGAGCCACTGCGCGTTGGGCCGCGAGGCGGGCGAGGTGACGATCTCCACCGTGTCGCCGCTGGAAAGCTCGGTGCGCAGCGGCACGAATTCGCCGTTGACCTTGGCGGCCACCGCCTGGTTGCCGATGTCGGTATGGATGGCGTAGGCAAAATCCACGGGCGTGGCGCCCCGCGGAAGGGAGATGATCTTGCCGCGCGGCGTGAACACGTACACCGCGTCGGGGAAGAGATCGACCTTGACGTGCTCGAGGAATTCGCCCGAGTCGCCGGTCTGGCTCTGGATGTCGAGCAGCGACTGCAGCCACTGGTGCGTGCGCTTTTGCAGGTCGTTGAGCGTGAGGTCGGCGCTCTTGTACAGCCAGTGCGAGGCCACGCCTTCCTCGGCTACGTGGTGCATGTCGCGCGTGCGGAACTGGAATTCCACGGGCGTGCCGTACGGCCCCACCAGCGTGGTGTGCAGCGACTGGTAGCCGTTCAGTTTGGGAATGGCGATGTAGTCCTTGAACTTGCCGGGCACGGGCCGGTAGAGCTGGTGCACCGTGCCCAGCGCCAGGTAGCACTCGGGCAGGGTATGCACGATGACCCGGAAGCCGTAGATGTCGAGCACGTCGGAAAACGACTTCTTCTGGTCCACCATCTTGCGGTAGATGCCATAAAGCGTTTTCTCGCGGCCGGTGACCTCGGCCTCGATGCCCGCGGCCGGCAGCGCGGCGCGCACCGCGTCGGCGATCTTGCCGATGACCTCGCGGCGGTTGCCGCGCGCGGCCAGCACGGCCTTGTACAGCACCTGGTAGCGGTTCGGGTACATGGCCGCGAAGCAGAGATCCTGCAGTTCGCGGAACAGCAGGTTCAGCCCCAGGCGGTGCGCGATGGGCGCATAGATTTCCAGCGTTTCGCGGGCGATGCGGCGGCGCTTTTCGGGGCTGACCGCGTCCAGCGTGCGCATGTTGTGCAGGCGGTCGGCCAGCTTGATGAGAATGACGCGCACGTCGCGCGCCATGGCCAGCAGCATCTTGCGAAAGCTCTCGACCTGCTGCTCGGCCTTGGTGGCGAAGTCGAGCCGGTCGAGCTTGGACAGGCCGTCGACGAGCTCGGCGACCTCGGGGCCGAACTTCTCGGCCAGCTCCTGCTTGGCGATGCCCTGGTCTTCCATGACATCGTGCAGCAGCGCCGCCGACAGGGCGTTGACGTCGAGCTTCCAGCCGGCGCAGATCTCGGTGACGGCGATGGGATGGGAGATGTACGGCGCGCCGCTGGCGCGGAACTGGCCCAGATGGGCTTGGTCGGCGAAGCGGTAGGCTTCGCGCACGCGTTCGACGTCTTTCTTGTCGAGATAGCCCGCGATGATTTCGGTCAGCGGGGCCAGCGAAGCCACGGGCGAGGCCGTGGCCTCGGCCACTTCCCGTTCGGCATCGGCGACGGGGAGGGTGGAGGCGGTCTTGTTCTTCTTGCCGCCGCGGCGTCCCAGGCGGGACCCCGCGCGCAGCGCGGCAAGCAGGCCGGATGAGGCGTACTTCAGCCCGGGAAAAGCCATGCTTGCCGCCTCCCTGGGAAGATCAGGTCGGAACCTTGCGCAGCATTTCCGTGCCGGTGAGGCCCGCCGCGATTTCGCGCAGCGCCGTGACCGTGGGCTTGTCCTTGCTGTCCAGGCGCGGGGCATGGCCCTGCGCCAGCTCGCGGGCGCGATAGGTGGCGGCCAGCGTGAGCTTGAAACGGTTGGGGATCTGAGTCAGACAGTCTTCGACGGTAATGCGAGCCATTAGGACACCTGGTGCTGATGGATGAAGAGGGAACGAACCGCCTCAGTGCCCGGCCGGGATGCCAAGCTGGGCGAACAGTTGGGCGTGGCGCACGGCCTGAGACGAAAAACGCAGCCTTGCGGCGCTGACGATTTGGGTCAGTTCCGACAAGGCCACGCTAAATTCTTGATTAATAATAACATATTCGCATTCCGGCGCGTGCGCGATTTCGCCGCCGGCCGCCATCAGGCGGCGCGCGATTACTTGCGGGGCGTCCTGGCCGCGGGCCTTGAGGCGGTTCTCGAGCTCGTCGATGGACGGCGGCAGCACGAAGATGCCGATGGCGGCCGGATAGCGCTGCTTGACCTGGCGCGCGCCCTGCCAGTCGATTTCCAGCAGCACGTCGCGCCCCCCGCGCGTGGCTTCGTCGATGGGGTCGCGCGGCGTGCCGTAGAAATTGCCGTGGACCTCGGCCCACTCCAGCAGGCGCTGCTCTTCGCGCAGGCGCTGGAACTCCTCCACCGTGACGAAACGGTATTCGCGGCCGTCCGCTTCGCCCGGGCGCGGCGCCCGCGTGGTGCAGGAAACCGACAGCATGATGGACGGATCCTGCTGCAGCAGCGCGCGCACCAGGCTGGACTTGCCGGCGCCGCTGGGCGCGACGACCATGAAGACGTTACCGGAGGAGGAAGACATGAATGCGACGGGGTGTGATGCCAAGAACGGAAGAATAGCAAATCGCGGGACGCCGCAGGGTCGGGCGTCCCGCCTGGCGGTCGTTCAGCCCCCGGCCTGTTCCTGGCGCAGCGAGCCGCCGGGCGGCGGGGCGTCGCTGCCCAGCAGGTGTCCGTTGACCTCTTTGCCGTAAAGCGAATCGTCCGAGTCGTGGTGCTTGGCGCGCGTGGCCTGCACCGACTCCTTGAAACGCGGATCCTGCGGCCGCTCGTGAGCGTTCATGAAATACGCCACATCCCAGGCTTCCTGGTCGCTCAGCATGCCGGCCTGGCCCAGGGGCATGTTGGCCTTGATGAACCCGGCGGCATTGCCGATCTGGTGCATGCCGGCGCCCCAGTTGAAGGAGTCCGGGCCCCAGAGCGCGGGAAAGACCCAGTGCCGGCCGTGTTTCTGGCCCTGGCCCTGCTCGCCGTGGCAGACCGCGCAGTACTGCGCGTAGACCGCCTTGCCGCGCACGTAATCGGCCGGCTGGGGCGGCGGCGGCAGCTTGCGGTAGCCCTGGCCCTGCAGCTTCACGCCGGTGGGAGCCTTGCTGGCGAGCCAGAACATATAGGTCTGCAGCGCCGTGAGCGTGGGATCGTCCGCCGGCGGCGGCTTGCCGTTCATGCTGAAGCGGAAACAGCCCTGCAGGCGCTCGGCCAGCGTGTTCACGTGGCCGTTCTTGGCGCGGTAGGCGGGATAGACCACGTAGGCCGCCCACATGGGCGCGGAATCGGGGCGCCGGCCGGCGTCCAGGTGGCAACTGGCGCAGGTGAGGTTGTTGCCGACGAACTTCGACGCCATCTGCGGCGTGTGCAGGAAAATCTGCTCGCCCTGGCGCACTGCCTTGCCGAATTCGTTGTCGGGAATGGACGACTCCGGGGGCGGTGTGAATACCGGGGGCGCGTCGGCGGCGAGCGCGGAAGCGGCGGCGCCGGCCGCGGCCAGGACCAGGAAACGGAGACGGGCGCGGATCATTGCTGGGCTCCCTGGGTTTGCCGGGCGGCCGCCTGGGGCAGGCCGGCGTAATAGGCGGCGACGGCGTCGATTTCGGCGTCGGTGAGGCGGGTAGCGACTGCGGGCATCAGGCCGAGCGGGCCGGGCGGCCGCTGCCCCTGGCGCCAGGCGCGCAGCTGGCCGGCGACGTAGGCGGCCTGCTGGCCGGCCAGGCTGGGGAAACTCTCGCCCACGCCTATGCCCCCGGGGCCGTGGCACTGGTTACAGGCCGGAACGTTCTTCTGCCAGTTGCCGCGGGTGGCGAGCCAGGCGCCGGGGTCGTCGGGG
>NZ_LHSJ01000159.1:0-13573 GCF_001270295.1 Achromobacter sp. DMS1
CCAGCGCCTCGCCCAGCGTGCGCCACGGCGACGAGGCGGGCGCCACGAACACCGACGGCACGAACGCCACATTGATCACCGCCTGGAAATCCTTGCGGGGCGAAAAACCCAGGTCGCGGTATACGGCGGGATTGATCGCAAACGAGCTGTTCACCATCAGCAGGGTGTAGCCGTCGGGCGGCGCCTCGGCCACCGCGCGCGCGCCGATGTTGCCGCTCGCGCCGGGCCGGTTCTCCACCACCACCGGCTGGCCGAGCCGCGACTGCAGGCTGCCGCGATGCGACGTGCGCCGCAAGTCGGTGCCGCCTCCCGGCGGAAAGGTGACGATGACGGTGATCGGCTGGCTGGGGTAAGCCGCGGCCTGGGCCGCGGACTCGCCCGAAGGCGAATTGCCGCAGGCGGCCAGCGACAGGGCCAGCGCGGCGCCGGCCAGGCGGAACAGGGATTTCATGGATGATTCCTCTCGTTGAACCGGCCCGCCCCGGCGGGCGGCGCGGCTTCAGGCGTCCAGGCCGATGTCCAGCACCCGCGCGCTGTGCGTAATCCAGCCCACGGCGATCTGGTCCACGCCCGTGGCAGCCACCGCGGCCGCCGTCTCGGGCGTAATGCGGCCCGAGGCTTCGGTGACGGCCCGGCCGCGCGCCATGTCCACGGCGGCCCGCAGCTCGTCCAGGCTCATGTTGTCCAGCAGCACCACGTCCACGCCCAGGGCCAGCGCCGTCTCGAGCTGGGCCAGCGTGTCGACCTCCAGTTCGACCTTCACCATGTGGCCCACGCCCGCGCGCGCCCGGCGCACGGCTTCCTCGACGCCGCCCGCCAGGGCGATGTGGTTGTCCTTGATGAGCACCGCGTCGTCCAGCCCGTAGCGGTGATTGCTGCCGCCGCCCACGCGCACCGCGTACTTCTGCACCGCGCGCAATCCGGGCAGCGTCTTGCGGGTGCAGGTGACGCGCGCGCCGTGACCGGCCACGGCGCGGACGATGGAAGCCGTGGCGCTGGCCACGCCGCTCAGATGGCAGAGGAAATTCAGCGCCACGCGTTCGGCGCTGAGCATGCGCGCGAGCGTTGCCGCTGATGCGCGCGATTTCCTGGCCCGGCGACAGCGCGCTGCCGTCGCGCAGCGCGGGCTCGAAGCGGATGTCCGGGTCCATGGCGCGAAACGCCAGACGCGCCCAGGTCCAGGCCGGCCCAGCACCCCTTCCTGGCGCCGCCACCAGCCGCGTCTGGGCGCTGGCGTCCGCCGGCACGATCGCGTCCGTGGTGAGGTCGCCCGCGCGGCCCAGGTCTTCCAGCAGCGCGGCGCGCACCAGCGGTTCCAGCATCACTTCCGGCAGGGGCGCGACCGCCGCGGGGCGTTGGCTGCCGGATGCGTCTCCAATAATGCTCATTTTGAGTATTTCCAGGACAAAAAATAGCGCGCAGGGATTGCGCGCTATTTATGCTAGAGATGAGTATATCGTTTGTCAAGCCGGCCGCGGCCCTCTCAGGGCCCGCGCGACAGCGGCAGCTTGCTGCCGGCAATGGCGCGTTCGAGGAGCACGTCGCGGCGGAAGCGGAACAGCTTGGCGGGCCGTCCCGCCGCGCCGGTGGCCATGCCGCCGGTTTCCTCCACCAGCGCCTGCTGCTCGATCAGACGGCGGAAGTTCTGCTTGTGCAGCGCCCTGCCCGCCAGCGCCTCCACCGCCTGCTGCAACTGGAGCAGGGTGAACTGTTCGGGCATCAGCTCGAACACCACGGGCCGGTACTTGATCTTGGCGCGCAGCCGGGCGATGCCCGTGGCCAGGATGCGCCGGTGGTCGTGGCGCATGGAGGCGCCCGGCAAGCCGCTGGCGCCGCCGCCGCGGCGGCGCAGGGCCTCGTCGACCAGCCCGGCCTCGAACAGCAGCTCGTAGAGCTGGAAGCACCATGTCTTCGTTCCAGGCCGCGCCGTCCAGTCCGAAGGTAATGGCCGCCCGCTGGCGCCGCCGCGCCCGCGCGGCCTCGTCCGCGCCCTGCGCGCACCAGTCCAGCAGCCTGGGCACGATCTGCGCGTCGATCACCGCCGGCGCGCCCGCGCGGCGGTCTTCCCACGGGAAATACCGGTACCAGTCCTGCCAGCCCACCTGCGCCACGCCGGTTTCGCCCGCCTCGCGGGTCAGCGCCAGGTAGCTCACGGAAATGACGCGCGCGCCCGCCTCGTCGGAGCGGTCGCCATCGGCAAAGGTGTACAACTGTTCCACGTAGCCCAGCGGATGATGCGTCTGGGCCTCCACCCAGGCCCGCAGGCCGGCCTGCAACGAACGGTGCGACAGCTCGAACGGACCCGCCGGCAAGGCGCTGGCGTCGCCCGTGGTGAGCACGCGCGGCTCGCCCTGGGTGACCGCGACGAGCACCGCGACGAGTTCGGCATGGACGGAACGTTCTACGGATTCGGTCAAAGTGGCGTTTATCGAGAGAAAGCGGGACGGCCCGACGGGGCGGCCGGATTATACGGGGCGCATTCTGCAACAGCCCCTTGCAAACGTGACATGCCAGCGCGCGCGCCGGCCCCTAAGATGGTAACGGTACCAGTGCCAGGGCGCAGCCCTCCCGGCGCGCCCGCCAGCGGAGACGTCATCATGCTGAAAACCGTTCCCCCGCCCCCCGATCCCAAACCCGCGGACACCGCGGAAACCAACCCGCCCGTCGATCCGCGCAAGGGCACGGAAGTGTTGCCCATGCAGGACGAAAGCTCGCCCGTGACGGCGGGCATGCCGCGCCGGGGCCGCGCCATCGTCGCGCCCGGAGAGCCCGGCATCATCACGCCGGAGGACGACGTGCTCGACACTTCCTACGACCACCGCAATGGCTGAAGGCCCGGCCGCGGCGGGCGGGCGGCGCGTGCGAGAATGCCGGATCTCCCGCAAGCATTGCTCCGCCCGTGAAACACCTGCTCGCCGGCCTGGACCGGCTGGAAGAATTCGACGAAATCATCGACGCGCGCTCGCCGCTGGAATACGCCGAAGACCACATCCCCGGCGCCATCAGCGCGCCCGTGCTCGACAACGAAGAACGCGCGCTGGTCGGCACGCTGTACAAGCAGAGCTCGCCGTTCGAGGCTTCGCGCGTCGGCGCGGCCATCGTCGCGCGCAACATCGCCCGCCACCTGGAAACCACCTTCGCCGGACGTCGGCCAACTGGCGGCCGCTGATCTACTGCTGGCGCGGCGGCAAGCGGTCGGGTTCGATGACCGTCATGTTCAACATGATCGGCTGGCGCGCCCGCCAGCTTGACGGCGGCTACAAGACCTACCGCAAGGCGACGCTGCGGGCCCTGGACGAACTGCCCGCCCGCATGCGCTGCATCGTGCTCACCGGGCCCACCGGCAGCGGCAAGACGCGCCTGCTCCAGGCGCTGGAACAGGCCGGCGCGCAGACCCTGGATCTCGAAGGCCTGGCCGCCCATCGCGGCTCGCTGCTGGGCGCCCGGGCCGGCGTGGCCCAGCCCTCGCAAAAGCGCTTCGACACCCTGCTGGCCGTCCGCCTGCGCGAGCTGGACCCGTCGCGCCCCGTCTTTGCCGAAGCCGAGAGCCGCAAGATCGGCCAGGTTTCGCTGCCGCCCGGCCTGCTCGACGCCATGCACGGAGGCCAGTGCGTGGAAATCGTGTCCTCCCGCGAAGACCGCAGCGCCTTCCTGCAGCACGACTACGCGCACCTGTTCGACGACCCCGCGTGGCTGAAGGCGCAGCTGCAGCGCCTGCTCGGCCTGCATAGCCGCGACGTCATCGCGGCGTGGCAGCGCATGGTCGACGAAGGCCGGCGCGCCGAGCTCGCGCTCGATCTCATCGACAGGCACTACGACCCGGCATACCGGCGCAGCTCGCACGCGCATTTCGTGAATATCGCGCGGGCGCTGCGCATGGACTTCCGCCCCAACGCGGGGCACGAAGACCTGCTCGAACAGGCGCGCGCCTGCTGGCGCGCTCGATCAGGCCGGCCAGCCCGCCTGAAACCGCGCCCCGCGCNTCGTCCGCCTCGACTTCGAGCGCGCCCACGGGCGCCGACAGCGAGGCGAGCTGCACGCCGTTGTTGCCCGGGTCGCCCGGCACCAGCAGCGACTGCCCGCGCGCCACTTTCTGGCGCGAGCCGATGTCGTTGATGTCGCGCAGCCGCTCCAGCGGCACGCCGAAGCGCTTGGCGATGGCGGCCAGCGATTCGCCGCGGCGCGTGTGATAGATCTTCCAGGAGCTGAGGTCGCCCTTGTAGTTGGTCAGGTTGGCGTTGAAGATCTCGACGCGGTCGGCCGGCAGCAGCAGCGTGGGCGCGTGATCGCCGCGGATCACCGGGCGGTTGAAGGACGGATTCAGCGCCTTGAATTCCTCCAGCGGCATCTCGGCCAGCTTGGCGGCGATCTCGACATCGATGTCGCTGTTTTTCTGCACCGTCACGAAATACGGGGTGTTGCCCACCGGCGGCAGCGCCACCGCGTAGCGCTGCGGGTCGGCGATGATGTTCTTGATCGCCTGCAGCTTGGGCACGTAGTTGCGCGTCTCGTCGGGCATGGACAGCGACAGGTAGTCGGTGGGCAGGCCGGCCGCCTCGTTCTTGGCGATGGCGCGCTGCACCGAGCCTTCGCCCCAGTTGTACGAGGCCAGGGCCAGGTACCAGTCGCCCTGCATCTCGAACAGCTTTTCCAGATAGTCCAGCGCCGCGTAGGTGGAGGCGATGGGATCGCGGCGCTCATCGCGCCACCAGTCCTGCTTCAGGTTGAAGTGCTGGCCGGTGGCCGGCACGAACTGCCACAGGCCGGAGGCCTGGGAACGCGACAGGGCGGTGGGGTTGTAGGCGCTTTCCACGAACGGCAGCAGCGCCAGCTCGGTGGGCAGCCCCCGGCGGTTGATCTCGTCGACGATGAAATACAGGTACTTGCCCGCGCGCTCGGCCATGCGCTGCACCGACTCCGGGTGCGACGCGTAGTAGTCCGTCCATTGGCGGGACAGGTCGGTGTTCAGGTTGGGGATGGCGAAACCGCGGCGGATGCGGTCCCAGGCGTCGGCGGGCGGGTTGGTGAGGTCCACCGTGCGGGAGGTGTCCCGGGCGATCAGGCGCCCTTGGGAGTTGGTGGTGAGATTCTTGCTGTCGTGAGTCTTGGTTCCTGCGCAACCGGCGAGGACTGCCAGCATGAGCGGCAGAAGGAGTCGGGCTAGATTCATCGGGCGATCACTTGAAATCGTTCTTCCATTCACGAAGCGAGGCGAAGACCTCGGCGGGCGCCAGGGGCGAGCGCCCCGCGTGCCGTTCGGCGGCGTGCGCGACGCCGGATTGACGAGTCCGCAAGAACGGATTGATTGCGCATTCCTGGCCGATGGTGGACGGCAGGGTGGGAAGATCTTGCGCGCGCAATTGCCGGGCTCGCTGGTAGCACTGGTGCAGGCTTTGGTTGTCGGGATCCACCGCCAGGGCCCAGCGCAAATTCGCTAGAGTGTACTCGTGTGCGCAAAAAACCTTTGTATCCGCAGGTAAATTGGCGAATTTATCCAAGGAATCAAGCATTTGCGCGGCCGTGCCCTCGAACAGGCGGCCACAGCCGCCCGAAAACAGCGTGTCGCCGCAGAACAGCACGGGTTCCTCGCCGCCCGCCCGTCCCGCATAGGCGATGTGCCCCGCCGTATGCCCCGGCACGTCGAGCACCCGCAGGTCCACGTCGAGCTCGGGCAGGATCACCCGGTCGCCCTCGGCCAGCGCCACGTCGCAGCGCGGCAGGCGTTCGCGCGCCGGCCCGTATACGGTGAGGCCCTTGATGCGTGACAATTCCGGAACGCCGCCGACATGATCGCCGTGGTGGTGCGTGAGTAGAATGGCGCGCAGCTTCAGGCCCTGTTCGTCGAGCCAGCGCAGCACGGGCGCCGCCTCGCCCGGGTCGACCACGGCGGCCAGTCCGTCGTGGGCGAAGGCCCAGATGTAGTTGTCCGTGAAAGCGGGCAGGGGTACGACCGCGGCATTGCGCTCGCGGCCGCCGGCGGGGGCGGTCGGGGCTTGCATGGATTCCAAGGAACAGAGAACGTGGCAGAAGAAACTCCGCCGATTGTAGAACTGGCCGAATGGTTCCAGACTCCGCCCGGGCAATATGTCCTGGCCTGGGAGCGCGCGCAGTTCGACGCGGCGGTCTCGGATGTCTTCGGATATTACGCCTGGCAGGTCGGCCTGGGCGACCTGAACCTGCTGCGGGCGAACCGCATGCCGTTCAAGGGCTACGTGGGCGCCGAGATGCCCGGCGCGACGCGCGCGCCGGCTGGCAGTCGCGTGTGGCGCTGGCCGAGCCCGAGGCCCTGCCGTTTGAGTCGCAGAGCGTGGACCTGCTCATCCTGCCCCACACCTTCGAATGCACGCCGGACCCTCACAAGGTCCTGCGCGAAGTCGAACGCGTGCTGGTGCCGGAAGGGCGCGTGGTGATCTCCGGCTTCAATCCCTGGAGCCTGTGGGGCGCGCGCACGCGCATGCCGGGCATGGAGCCCTGGCTGCCCCAGCCGCCGTCTTCCCAGGTGTCGCTGGCGCGGCTGAAAGACTGGTTCAAGCTGCTGTCGCTGGAAGCCGACGACAGCCGGTTCGGCTGCTATGCGCCGGCCTGCCGCACCGAGAAATGGCTGCAGCGCTGGAGCTTCATGGAGCGGGCCGGGGCGCGCTGGTGGGGCCTCGGAGGGGCCGTCTACATGGTGGCCGCGGTCAAGCGGGTGGCCGGCATGCGTATCATTGGGCCTGCCTGGAAAACCCGGCCGAAGCGCGCGCGCGCGGCATCGGTCGTGGTCAACCGCCAGGCCCGGGACCGGCTGGACGGCTTCTGATCCGGCCGGATGCACGCAGTACGATACAAGGAATGCCAGCAGCGCCATGGAGCACGACAAGCCCAGCGAACAAGTTGAAATGTGGACGGACGGAGCCTGCAAGGGCAACCCGGGACCGGGAGGATGGGGGGTGCTGATGCGCGCGGGCGCGCACGAAAAGACCATGCACGGCGGCGAGGCGCTCACCACCAACAACCGGATGGAACTGCTTGCCGTCATCCAGGGGCTGCGGGCGCTGAAGCGGCCTTGCGCCGTCATCATCCATACCGATTCGCAGTACGTCATGAAGGGCATGACGGAATGGCTGGCCAATTGGAAGCGGCGGGGCTGGATGACCGCCGACAAGAAGCCGGTCAAGAACGCCGAGCTTTGGCAGGCGCTGGACGAGCAGGTGGGCCGCCACCGGGTGTCGTGGCGCTGGGTGCGGGGCCATGCCGGCGATCCGGGCAACGAGCGCGCCGACCAGCTGGCCAACGAAGGCGTGGCGGCCGCCCGGCGCGGCCGGCCCGCGGCATGAGGATAAACCCTGGTTTTGGGGGGCGGGGGCCCCGTCGCGGCGGCTGGAATGTTCCAGTATGTAAACGCGGGTGCTAAAGTGCCTACCCCGCCCACGATCCCGGGCCCCCGGGCTGGGGCATGACCGGGGCGGTTCCCCTTCCATTCTCCTTCTTACGCGCATGAAAAACGCAGTACTGCTGTCCGCCCTGGCGGCGGGATTGGCCGTGGGGGCCGCGCTGGGCGTCTATGCGCCGCGCTGGCTCGCGCCGGCCGGCGGCCAGGCCGGCGCCGTCGCGACCGCGCCCGCAACGCAGGCGTCCAAGGCGGCGGTGCGCGTGCAGGTGGGCCAGGTCAAGGAAGTGCCCTTTCCCCGCGGACTGTCGGCCGTGGGCAGCCTGCGTTCCGACGAGTCCGTCATGCTGCGTCCCGAAGTCGCGGGGCGCATCCAGGCCATTGAATTCAAGGAAGGGCAGCCGGTGCGGCGCGGCCAGACGCTGATCCGGCTGGACGACTCCGTGCCGCGCGCCGAGCTGGAGCAAGCGCGCGCCAATCTGACGCTGGCGCAGAGCCACTATCGCCGCGCGGTCGAGCTGCAGGGCAAGGGTTTCGTCAGCCAGCAGGCGCGCGACGAGGCGGCCAGTACGCTCAAGGTGCAGCAGGCCGCCGTCTCCCTGGCGCAGGCGCGCCTGGACAAGATGACGATCTCGGCGCCCTTTTCCGGCATGGTGGGGCTGCGCAGCGTTTCGGTGGGCGATTACGTCAGCGAAGGGCAGGATCTCGCGCCGCTGGAAGCGATCGATCCGCTCAAGGTCGATTTCCGTGTGCCCGAGATGTACCTGAGCAAGGTCCAGGTGGGGCAGCGCCTGCTGCTGCGCCTGGACGCGCTGCCCGGCGAAGAACGCGAGGGCGCGGTCTACGCCGTGAGCCCGCTGGTGGACGCGGGCGGCCGCTCCATCCTGCTGCGCGCCACCGTGGCCAACCAGGATGCCAAGCTGCGGCCCGGCATGTTCGCGCGCGTGCAGCTCTATTTCCGCGAGGACAAGGCCCTGGTCGCGCCGGAGGCCGCGCTGGCGCCCTCCGGCGAAACGCAGTACGTCTATCGGGTCAGGGACGGCGTGGCCGAGCGCCGCGAAGTCACGATCGGCGAGCGCCGCGAGGGACAGGTCGAAATCCTCACCGGCGTGGTCGCGGGCGACCAGCTCGTGGTGTCCGGCCTGCAGCGCGTCACCGACGGCGCGCCCGTGCAGGTCGTGGGCAGCGGCGCCTGACGGCGCGCGCCTGGGGTAACGCGCCCCAATCTCTCAGGAGCGGTTTTCATGCGCATTTCCGAAACCTGCATCAACCGGCCTGTCTTCGCCTCGGTGTTGTCGCTGATCATCGTCCTGATCGGCCTCATCTCATACTCGCGCCTCTCGGTGCGCGAGTACCCCCGCATCGATGAGCCCATCGTGTCGGTGGACACCACCTACAAAGGCGCCTCGCCGGAGGTGATCGAGTCCCAGGTCACCAAGCCCCTCGAAGACCAGCTCGCCGGCATCGAGGGGGTCAACGTCATGACCTCGCGCAGCCGTTCCGAGCGCAGCCTCATCAACATCAAGTTCAACCTGTCGCGCGACCCCGACGCCGCCGCGGCCGAGGTGCGCGACAAGGTGTCGCGCGCGCGCCGCTTCCTGCCCGACGAGATCGACGAGCCCATCATCGGCAAGGTCGATGCCGATTCGCAGCCCATCATCTACATCGCGGTCGAGGCCGGCTCGTACTCGGCCATCCAGACGTCCGACTACATCAACCGCTACATCAAGACGCGCCTGTCGGTGCTGCCCGGCGCGGCCGAAGTGCGCGTCTTCGGCGAGCGCCTGCCGTCCATGCGGATTTACGTGGACCGCGACAAGCTCGCCGCCTATGGCCTGACGGTGCAGGACGTGGAATCGGCGCTGCGCAGCCAGAACGTGGAAATCCCCGCCGGCCGCATTGAGTCGCGGGCGCGGGAGTTCTCGGTGGTGTCGTCCACCGACCTGCAGACGCCCGCGCAGTTCGAGGACGTCATCGTCGCCAACGTGAGGGGGTATCCGGTGCGGATGCGCGACGTGGCCCGGGTGGAAATCGGGGCCGCCAACGACCGCGTCCTGTCGCGCTTCAACGGCAAGTCGGCCATCAATATCGGGCTCACACGCCAGTCCACGGCCAACCCGCTGGAGCTCTCTCAGGCGGTGCGCGAAGAAGTGGCACGGCTCAACGAAACCCTGCCGGCGGGCATGAAGCTGAACATCGCCTACGACTCCTCGGTGTTCATCGAACGCTCCATCGATTCGGTGTTCCACACCATCGGCGAGGCCATCGTGCTGGTGGTGCTGGTGATCTTCTTTTTCCTGCGCAACCTGCGCGCCAGCATCATCCCCATCGTCACCATTCCCGTGTCGCTGGTGGGCGCCTGCGCCCTCATGTACCTGTTCGGCTTCTCCATCAATACGCTGACGCTGCTGGCCATGGTGCTGGCCATCGGCCTGGTGGTGGACGACGCCATCGTGGTGCTGGAGAACATCTTCCGCCACATCGAAGACGGCATGCCGCGCAAGCAGGCCGCGATCAAGGGCTCGAAGGAAATCGGCTTCGCCGTGGTGGCCATGACGCTGACGCTGGTCACCGTCTATGCGCCGCTGGCGTTCGCCACCGGCCGCACCGGGCGGCTGTTCATCGAGTTCGCGCTGGCGCTGGCGGGCGCCGTGCTGGTGTCGGGCTTCGTGGCCCTGACGCTCACGCCCATGATGTGCTCGGTGCTGCTGCGCCACCAGAGCAGCCACAGCCGCTGGTACAACCTGATCGAAGGCTGGCTGGTGGCGCTGGGCAACGGCTACAGCCGCCTGCTGCGCGGCGCGCTGCGCCACCGCGCGCTGGTGGTGACGGTGGGGCTGCTGGTCGCGCTGGCCAGCGGCGTGCTGTTCAAGATCGTCAAGAGCGAACTGGCGCCCATCGAAGACCGCGGCGTGGTGTTCGGCATCGTGAACGCGCCCGAGGGGGCCACCCTGAACTACACGCTGGAAAGCATGATGGGCATCGAGAAGTTCTACGATGCCATTCCCGAGGCCAGCGGCGTGCAGATGACGGTGGGCTTTCCCACGGTAACCGACGGCACCGCCATCCTGCGGCTCAAGCCCTGGGAGCAGCGCACGCGCCGGCAGCAGGAAATCACCCAGATGCTCCAGCCGCAGTTCGCTTCCCTGCCCGGCGTCAAGGCCTTCCCCACCAATCCGCCGTCGCTGGGCCAGTCGGCGCGCTCCAAGCCGGTGGAGTTCATCATCATGAGCCAGGCGTCCTATGCGGAGCTGTCCCGGCTGACCGACGTGTTCCTGGAGGAGTTGCGCAAGTATCCCGGCCTGATCAACCTGGACACCGACCTGCGCCTGAACACGCCCGAGCTGCGGGTGCGGGTGGACCGCGACAAGATGGCCGACGTGGGCGCGAACGTGGACACCGTGGGCCGCACCCTGGAATCCATGCTGGGCGGCCGCCAGGTCACGCGCTACAAGGACGAGGGCGAGCAGTACGACGTCATCGTGCAGGTTACGCCGCGCGATCGCGCCAATCCCAACGACATCTCCGGCATCTACGTGCGGGCGCGAGACGGCAGCATGGTCCAGCTCGACAACCTGCTCAGCGTGCACGAAGGCGTTTCGCCGCAATCGCTTAACCACTTCAACCGGCTGCGCGCCGTCAAGGTCGAGGCGGCCGTGGCGCCCGGGTATGCCCTGGGCGAGGTGCTGACCCACATGCACCAGGTGGCGCGCGACGTCCTGCCTCATACGGTGGTGACCGACCTGGACGGCCAGTCGCGCGAATTCCGCGACTCCTCCGGCAGTATCTACCTGGTGTTCGGCATGGCGCTGGCGTTCATCTACCTGGTGCTGGCCGCCCAGTTCGAGAGCTGGCGCAATCCCTTCATCATCATGCTTTCGGTGCCGCTTTCCATGACCGGGGCGCTCCTGGCGCTGTGGCTCTCCGGCGGCACGCTGTCGATCTACAGCCAGATCGGGCTCATCACCCTGGTCGGCCTCATCACCAAGCACGGCATTCTCATTGTCGAATTCGCCAACCAATTGCGCGACGAGGGGCTGGAGCTGATGGACGCCGTGGTCCGCGCCAGCGTGCTGCGCCTGCGGCCCATCCTGATGACCACGGGCGCCATGGTGCTGGGCACGGTGCCGCTGGCGCTTTCGCAGGGCGCGGGGGCGGAATCGCGGCAGCAGATCGGCTGGGTGCTGGTGGGCGGCCTGATGCTGGGTACACTATTGACCTTGTTCGTCGTGCCGGTGGCCTATTCCCTGATCGCCTCCGCACGCAAGAAACCCGGGCGGGCCGCGCACGACGCGCATCCGCCGCCAGCCCCGCAGCGGCCCGCCTCGCCGCCGGAAGCCCGCCCAGCGTCTGAATAGAGTCTTATGCGCCAGATCATCTTCGATACCGAAACCACCGGCCTGGATCCCGCCCAGGGCCACCGCATCATCGAGATCGGCTGCGTGGAGCTGGTCAACCGCATGGTGACGGGCAACAACCTGCACCTGTACCTCAATCCCGACCGCGACAGCGACCCCGAGGCGCTGGCGGTCCACGGCCTGACCACCGAGTTCCTGTCCGACAAGCCCCGCTTCGCCGACATCGTCGACGACTTCGTGAAGTTCATCGAAGGCGCGGAAATCATCGCGCACAACGCCAGCTTCGACGTCAAGTTCTTCAACGCCGAACTGGCCAAGGCGGGGCGCGGCCCGATCACCGACTACTGCGCCGCCGTCACCGACTCGCTGCTGCATGCCCGCTCGCTTTTCCCGGGCAAGCGCAATTCGCTGGACGCGCTCTGCGATCGCTTCGGCATCTCCAACGCTCACCGCACGCTGCACGGGGCCTTGCTCGACTCGCAGCTGCTGGCGGAGGTCTGGCTGGCCATGACGCGCGGCCAGGACGCACTGCTGATCGACACCGACGAGAACGACAAGGCGAACGGCGCCGGCATGGTGCTGGCGCGCTTCGACGCCTCGGGCCTGCCGGTCATCAAGGCCAGCGATGAAGAACTCGCCGAGCACGATGCTTACCTGCAGGCGCTGGACAAATCCGCGGGCGGCGCCTGCATCTGGCGCAAGCTGGAAGCGCCCGCCGAGACGCAGGCCGAGGCCGTTTGAGGAAATAGGCCAGGGCACTTGCACGCTTTCAAAAAAGCATGCTAATATTTTGCCTCTTTCGGGGTGGTTAGCTCAGTGGTAGAGCACTGCCTTCACACGGCAGGGGTCACTGGTTCGAACCCAGTACCACCCACCAGCATCCCAGAAGGGCCGGTCGCTTGCAAAAGCACCGGCCCTTCGTCATTTGCGGCCAGCCGCTGCATTTGATGACCGCTGTCGTTCACTGGCTGCTGTCATTGACGGCTGGCCGGCCGCCTTTGGGCCGCCCGTTTTCTCGCTTTCTTTCAGGCAACCCACCTTGCGGCCCTTTTTTTGCGCCGATTGGGTAAGCTTGCCTTGATTTGCCGCAATCGGGGCTGCCGGGCTTGCGCCGGGCACGCACCCGTCCTGCTTATGATGGAGATTGCGGGAGTACGGCGCAAACCCCATGGCGCAAACCCCCATGGCGCAGACTGCCCATTCCGGCCCGCGCATTCAGGAGAAAGCGATGCACCCCAGTACCAACACCATGTTGATCATCATCGTCACGGCAGTGGCGCTCATGCTGGTGGGGTTTGGCATGCGTGACCGCAACCTGGGGCTGGGCCTCATGGGCATCGGCCTCATCACGGCTATCGCGACCATCGTCTACAAGGCGTACATCACTTTCTATTGACGGCATCCGTCATTGCGGCAGCGCCTGGCCGAGCAGCTCGGCGACGAGGTCGTTGGTGGACACACCCCGTTCGGCGGCCAGCGCGCGCAGCCTGTCGGCCTGGGCTTGCGGCAGCTTCAGAGGGAAGGGCACCAGCCCGGCGGCCTGGTCCCGCTTGCGCTGCTCGCGGCGGTCGGGCGCTTGGGAGGCGGCGCCGAAGCGCGCCGGCGTGCCGGCCTGCTTGAGCTGGCCGGCCAGCTTGAGCGCCTGGTTTTTCTGCAAATCGAATTTGTTCATGAAGATTCCTCTGTGGGTGCGCCATCATAAGCGCATGCCGACCGGCGCGGCGGAGGAATATCGCCTCGCCGCCTACAGCGGCAGCGCGCGCCGCATATAGCAGGCGCCCGGCCCGTAGCCCGCCAGCTTTTCCCGCAGTCCCGGGGCCGCGGGCGCGGGCTCGTATCCCCGCCG
>NZ_LHSJ01000016.1:0-30227 GCF_001270295.1 Achromobacter sp. DMS1
GCGATGGCCGAGCCGATGCCGCCGGCCGCGCCGGTCACCAGCGCGGTCTGGCCTGTGAAACGAGCGTTCATTCTTTCACCTTCAACATGATTTTTCCGATGTGGCGGCTGCTCTCCATGAGCTCGTGGGCCCGCGCGCCTCGGCCAGCGGGAACACCGCATGGATCCGCGGCAGGCATTTGCCCTGTTCCATCAGCGGCAGCACCCTGGCGCGCAGCGCGTCGGCGATGGCGGCCTTGTCTTCGTCCGGGCGCGGGCGCAGCGTGGAGCCGGTAAACGTCAGCCGTTTGGTCATGATGGGCATGGCGTCGATCTCGGCCTTGCTGCCCTCCAGGAACGCGACCTGCACCAGCCGCCCGTTGACGGCCAGCAGGCGCAGGTTCTTGTTGATGTAGGCGCCGCCCACCATGTCCAGGATGACGTCCACGCCCTTGCCGCCGGTGGCGTCGCGGATCGCGCTTTCGTAATCGGTGTCGCGGTAGATCAGCGCATGCTGCGCGCCCGCCTCCAGGCAGGCCTGCGCCTTTTCGGCATTTCCCACCGTGGTCCAGACTTCGGCGCCGAACTCGCGCGCGAGCTGGATGGCGGTCAGGCCGATGCCGCTGGAGCCGCCGTGCACCAGGAATTTCTCGCCCGCCCGCAGGCCGGCGCGGTCGAACACATTGGTCCAGACCGTGAAATAGTTTTCGGGGATGGCGGCCGCCGTCAGCAGGTCCAGTCCGCGCGGCACCGGCAGGCAATGGCGTTCGTCGGCCAGGCAATACTGCGCGTAGCCGCCGCCCGGCGTGAGCGCGCAGACCGCGTCGCCGACCTTCCATTGACGGGCTTCGGGGCCGGCGGCCGCCACCGTGCCCGACACCTCCAGGCCCAGGTAGGGAGAGGCGCCGGGCGGGGGCGGGTAGGCGCCGGCGCGTTGCAGCACCTCGGGGCGGTTCACGCCCGCGCAGGCGACTTCGATCAGCACCTGGCGCCCGGTGGGCGCGGGCATGTCGCGCTCGGCCAGGCGCATGCAGCCGGGCGCGCCGCCCTGGCCGTGGTCGATGTATATGCAGCGTCGGGCAGGCATGGTCGTCCTTGGATTCAGTGGCCGAGATAGGCCTTCTTGACGTGAGGGTCGGACAGCAGCTCCGCGCCCGTGCCGCTGCGCACGATGGC
This sequence comes from Achromobacter sp. DMS1, assembly GCF_001270295.1. NCBI lineage: Bacteria > Pseudomonadati > Pseudomonadota > Betaproteobacteria > Burkholderiales > Alcaligenaceae > Achromobacter > Achromobacter sp. DMS1. The sequence goes on from NZ_LHSJ01000016.1 coordinate 1,155, forward strand.
GCCGTTCTCCAGCACGTAGCCGCGGTCGGCCAGCCGCAGCGTGCGGAACACGTTCTGCTCCACCAGCAGCACGGTCATGCCGCGCCCGGTGATGTTGCGGATGGTTTCGAACATCTGCTGCACCAGCAGCGGCGACAGGCCCAGCGAGGGTTCGTCAAAGACCAGCAGCCGGGGGTCGGCCATCATGCCGCGAGCAATGGCCACCATCTGCTGTTCGCCGCCGGACAGCGATCCGGCGTATTGTTTGAGGCGCTCCTTCACGCGGGGAAACAGACCCAGCACTTCTTCGAGCTTGCGTTCGACTTGCGGGCGGGCGGCGCGCTTGTACGCGCCCATCAGCAGGTTGTCCCTGACCGTGAAATGCGGAAAAAGCTGCCGTCCCTCGGGAATCATGGTGATGCCCGCGTCCACGATGTCGTACGGCTTGCGGTTGGTGAGGTCGCGCCCCTCGAACTCCACCGTGCCGCCCGTGGCCGGAATCACGCCGCACAGCGTCTTGAGCGTGGTGGTCTTGCCCGCGCCGTTGGCGCCGATCAGCGTCACGATCTCGCCGGCGCGCACCTCGAAGTCCAGGCCGTTCAGCACCTGGCTCTTGCCGTAGCCCGCGCAGAGGTTCGATACCTTAAGCATCCTGGTACTCCTTGCCCAAATAGGCTTCGATCACGGCGGGGTTCTCCACCACTTCCCGCGGCGTGCCGCTGACCAGCACCGCGCCTTCGTTGAGCACGATGATGCGGTCGGACAGCGCCATGGTGGCTTGCATCATGTGCTCGATCAGCAGCACCGACACGCCGGAATCGCGGATGCGCCGGATCATCTGGATGGATTTCTCGATGTCGGTGGGGTTCAGGCCCGCCATCACCTCGTCCAGCAGCAGGATGCGCGGCCGGATCGCCAGGGCGCGCGCCACCTCCAGGCGCTTCATGCCGCCCACGGTGAGGCTGCGGGCCTCGGCGTTGAGGTACTTCGTCAGGTCGGTCTGCTCGGCCACCTTGAGCGCGATCTGCTCGGCCTCGTCGCGGTCGGTGGTGCGGATGAAGGCGCCCAGCATGATGTTCTCCAGCACCGAGAGGCCGGTGAACGGCTTGGCGATCTGGAACGTGCGGCCCAGGCCGCGGTGCGCGAACTGGTCGGGCGACTTGCAGCTCACCCAGGTGCCGCTGGCGTCCAGCATGCTGACCGCGCCCTTGTCGGGCGAGAGAAAGCCGGAAAGCAGGTTGAACACCGTGGTCTTGCCTGCGCCGTTGGGCCCGATCAGCCCGAGGATCTCGTTCTGGTTCAGCGTGAGGGATACGTTGTCGGTGGCGCGCAGGCCGCCGAAACTCTTGAACAGCCCTTCGGCCTTCAGCACCGGCTTGCCGGCCGCGGCGGCCGGGCGCAGCGGCTGCACGTCGGCCAGCGCGGCCGCCGGCCTGCGCGAACCGAGATAGGGCAGGCGGGCCAGCCAGCGCTCGATGGCCGGGCCGAACGCGCCGGCAAGCCCGCGCGGAATGGTCAGCACCACGATCACCAGGATCAGCCCGTAGATCAGCCCGTGCATGCCGTTGCCCACGCTGCTCAGCCAGCCGCGCGCCAGCTCGGCGATGGGCAGTACGAGAAAGGTGCCGGCGATGGGGCCGGCCACCGTGCCCAGGCCGCCGATCAGCGCGAACATCGCGATCTGCACCGAGAGCTCCAGCGAGAAGGCCGAGCTGGGATCGACGAAGGTCAGGTAGGTGATGTGGAAGGCGCCGACGATGCTGGTGAGCACGGCGGACACCACCGCCGCGGCGATCTTCATGCGTACGGTGTGTATGCCCACCGCCAGGGCCGCGTCTTCGCGTTCGCGGATGGCGATCAGGTAGTGCCCCATGCGCGACTTGCGTATGTACCACGACACCCAGGTCACCAGCACGAAGAGCGCGAAGGCGATGATGACGTAGTTGATCTTTTCGCGGAACACGATCCACGTCCAGCCGATATTCAGCGGCAGGCTGATGCCGCTGGAGCCGCCGGTCCAGCTCTCCTCGTGGATCACGAGCAGGCGCACCACTTCGAGGATGGCGATGGTGGCCAGCGCGAAAAACGGCCCGCGCAGCCGCAGCGTGGGGTAGCTGATGACGATGGCCACCACGGCGGAGATCGCCGCGCCCGCGATCATGCCGAACCACGGCGAGATGCCGAAGTTCTGCGTGAGCAGCGTGGCCGTGTAGCCGCCGATGCCGTAGAACACGGCATGGCCCAGCGAGAGCTGGCCCGCGTAGCCGCCCACGACGTTCCAGGCCACGGACAGCGCCGAGAACACGAACAGCAGCACGAACAGGTTGGTCCAGAAAGGCGTGCCCATGGCCAGGGGCACGAGGAACATCGCGATCAGCAGGACGAGGCTGACGTAGGTCTTGGGATGTCGGAAATCGGGAAACACGTCTGGCTCCTTGTTGTGCGGGTCACTCGGTGCCGACGCCGAACAGGCCGGTCGGACGCAGGACAAGGATCAAGAGGAAGATCCCGAAGTAAACGACTTCTTTCAGGTCGGGGGCGATGTAGTAGCCGGCCAGCGTGTCCACGATGCCGATGATCATGGAGCCGGCCACCGCGCCGTAGAGGCTGCCCAGCCCGCCCAGCACCACGATTACGAAGGCCGTCAGCACGAAATACGTGCCCACTGTGGGGAACACCGGGTATTGCGGCGCCAGCAGCCCGGCGGCCACGCCCACGAAGGCGGTGCCCAGGCCGAAGGCGATGGCATAGACGCTGTTGACGTTCACGCCCATGAGCGTGGCGGCGTAGCGGTGCTGGGCCACGGCGCGCAGCGCGCGGCCCAGATAGGTGCGGTGCATGAACACGTGCAGCAGCGCCGCGAGTCCGATGCCGACCACGAAGGTGATGACCTGGCCGGTCACCATCGAGTACGGGCCCACGTCGATCGCGCCCGTGCCCAGGTCCGCCGGGGCCCGGAAGACGTTGGCGCCGAACACCACCAGCGCGAGGTTGAGCAGAATGGTGGAGATGCCGACGGTGGCGAAGATCTGGATGTGCTGGTCCGCGTGCAGCAGCGGCTGGATGACCGCCCGCTGCGTCAGCACGCCCAGCGCGAACAGGATGACGGCAACCGGGATCAGCCCGGCATAGGGATGGACGCCGAAATGGGCGGCGATCAGGTAGACCAGGTACATCCCCACCATCAGGAACTCGCCGTGCGCGAAATTCACCACGCGCACGACGCCGAAGATCAGCGTCAGGCCCAGGCTGATGATGGTGTAGGCGCCGCCCAGCAACAGGCCGTTGATGACCAGTTGAATAAAGATATCCATGGTGCAGTCTTCTAATGTGAACAGGCCCCGGGGCGGGGCATGCGGGCGGCGGGCCGCTCCGGCATGCCCCGGTCGGCGCCGGACGCCCCCGAGCGTCCGGCGCGGGCAATGCGGCAATGCGCCTACTTGTTGAAGACGGGCTTGCCGAGCGCGAGGTTCTCAGGGGCGATGGTGACCAGCTTGCCGTCCTGCCACTGCATCACGTAGAAGGTGGAGGCGTTGTTCTGGCCGTCTTCCCCGAAGTCGAAGCCCCAGCCGTTGGCAGTCTGGCCGGCGGGCTTCTTGTAGGCGAGCACGGCCGCGCGGATCTTGTCCTTGTCGGTGGACTTGGCGTTGGCCATGGCTTCGAAAAAAGCCTTGGCGCCCACGTAGTTGGTGAGGCTGTGGCCCGATTGCGGATCGGACTTGTAGGCGGTCTTGTAGGCCTGCAGGAACTTGTCCAGCCCGGGCGCGCCGGCGGGGTTGATGGAAGCCTGCGGGAAGTCCAGGTCGAACACCCCGTTCATGTCGGCGCCCACGGCCTTGGCCGTATCCGCCAGCGAGTAGCCGCCGCCCGCGCCCACCACGACCTTGGGCTTGAAGCCGGACGAGCGCGCCTGGCGGAAATACAGGATGGCGTCGTTCTGGTAGGCGGTCTGCAGCACCACGTTCACCTTGGACCCTTTCAGGCGCAGGATGAGCGAGGACAGGTCCACCGTCTTGGCGGAGTAGGGCAGGACTTCGGCCACGGTGTAGCCAAGCTCTTCGGCGCGCTTTTTCTCGGTGGCCGCCACATCGGTGCCGTAAGGGCCGTCTTCGTGGATGATGCCGATGCGGATGTCCTTGGGATCCAGGCCCATGCCCGGCGCGATCATGTCGTGCAGCGCGTTCACCACGGCCACGCCGTACAGGCCGGTGTTGGGGTTGCTGCGGAACAGGTACTTATAGCCGCGCGTGGTGATCTTGTGCGCGGTGGCGCCCAGCTCGAAATAGGGCACGCCGGCCAGTTCGGTGACGGGGGAGGCCGCATAGGAAATACCGGAGGCATAGCTGCCGAACACCGCCGCCACATTGGACGAAATGAGCCGCTTGGTTTCCGACACGGCCTGGGTGGGATCCACCGCGTCGGCTTTGACGATTTCGATCTTCTCCCCGTTGATGCCGCCCGCGGCGTTGATTTCGTTGACCGCCAGCTCCAGGCCCCGGTAGCTCTCCTGGCCCAGCAGCGCCAGCGCTCCGCTGAACGGAAAGAGGGCGCCCACCTTTACGTCGGCGCGGCCGAACCGGCCGCCAATGCGCCGCACATCCCCAGCGCCAAAGCAAGTTTGTTGAACTTGAACACTGTCTACGCTCCTTTGTGATTGGTGTGCGGACTCTGGTCCGTCTGTTTTTGGAAATATATGATATATGGCCTGGCGGGGTACGAAACCTCGAATTGGATTCTAGTGGCGGGGCTTGCGGGCCGAATCGGGGATTTCCCTCAAGCCGCATGAATAAAGCCTTAGCGCGCAGCGGGCAGACCTGTGAGGCATGTATTTCACGGCTTGCCGACACGACGGAAAATTCATTCGCTTGACGATGGCGGCGCGATTTTTATCATATATCGTATATGATTGGCCGGCGCCCATACACCACAATCGAGGAGACACGCGCATGTTCGAGGAAGTGGATTTCACCGGCAGAAAAGTGCTCATCACGGCCGGCGCCGACGGGTTGGGCCTGGAAATGGCCAAGGTGTTCCGGCATGCGGGCGCCTCGGTATTCGTCTGCGACGTCAACCAGGAGCGCCTGGACGCGCTGCCCGCTGAATTGCCCGGCGTGCATGCCATGAAGGCCGACGTATCCGACGAGGCCGGCGTCGACGCGCTTTTCGAAGCCGTCTCGAACACCCTGGGCGGCCTGGACGTGCTCATCAATAATGCCGGCATTGCGGGCCCCACGGGTTTCGTCGAAACCCTGAGCAAGGCCGATTGGGACCGCACGCTGGCGGTGAACATCACCGGCCAGTTCCTGTGCGCGCGCCGCGCCATTCCCATGCTCAAGCAGTCCCGCGCGGCGTCATGATCAATATGTCGTCGGCGGCCGGCCATCTCGGTTTCGCCGGCCGTTCTGTGTATTCGGCTTCCAAGTGGGCGGTCATCGGTTTCACGAAATCGCTGGCCATCGAGCTGGGGCCGCACGGCATCCGCGTCAATGCGATCCTGCCGGGTGCGGTGGAAGGGCCGCGCATCCGCGCGGTCATCGCCGCCAAGGCGGCGACCCTGGGCCGGCCGGTCGAGGAAATCGCCGCCCAGTACGAAAACCAGGCGGCGCTGGGCCGCATGGTGACGGCGCGCGACATCGCCAACATGGCGCTGTTCAACGCCAGCGAGGCCGCGCGCAGCGTGAGCGGGCAGGCCATCGTGGTCGACGGCTTCACGCAGAAGCTCTGCTGATGGGCGCCGGGCAGCGGCCGTGCGCCGCCATCATCGGTTGCGGCCTGATCGGCCAGGGCTGGGCCATCGTATTCGCCCGCATGGGCTGGGAGGCGCGGCTGTACGACCCCGCCGACGGCGCCGCCGAGCGGGCGCGCGAACTCGTGCTGCGGCAGCTGGGCGAGCTCGAGGCGCAGGGCATGGTGGACGACGCCCGCGCCGCCGGAGCGCGGGTAGGCGTGGCCGCCACCCTGCGGGCCGCATTGCGCGGGGCGGCCTACGTGCAGGAGAACTCCCCCGAAAAGGTGGAAGTCAAGCGCGAGCTTTTCTCCCGCCTGGACGCCGAGGCCGATCCCGACGCCGTGATCGGCAGCTCCACGTCCAGCATTCCGGCCAGCGCCTTCACCGGGCACCTGGCCGGGCGCGGCCGCTGCCTGGTGGCGCATCCGGTGAATCCGCCCTACCTGATCCCCGTGGTGGAGATCTGCCCCGCGCCATGGACCGATCCGCGGGCCGTGGCGCGCGCCGCCGACATCATGCGCGCCATCGGCCAGAAGCCCGTGACCCTGCGCCGCGAAATCGAGGGCTTCATTCTCAACCGCCTGCAGGGCGCGCTGCTGCACGAAGCCTTCCGGCTCGCCGGCGCGGGCATCGCGAGCGCCGAAGACATCGACACCACGGTCAAGGACGGCCTGGGCCTGCGCTGGTCTTTCATGGGGCCGTTCGAAACCATAGACCTCAACGCACCGGGCGGCATCGCCGATTACTGCGAACGCTACGGCGGGCTGTACCGCGGTATCGGCGCGTCGCAGGGCGAGTGCGTGCCCTGGGAGGGCGAGCTCGTCCAGACCCTGGCGCGCGAACGCCGCGCGCTGCTGCCCGAGGAAGACCTGGCCCGGCGCCGCTTCTGGCGCGACGAAAAACTCATGCGCCTGATGCGCCACAAACAAAGCAACGGAGACGAGAATGGCTAAAGCCAGACAGAAGGTCATCATCACTTGCGCCGTGACGGGCGCGATCCACACGCCCAGCATGTCGCCGCACCTGCCGGTGACGGCCGACGAGATCGCCGAGGCGGCCATCGGCGCGGCCCGGGCCGGCGCGGCCGTGCTGCACCTGCACGCGCGCGATCCGCAGACGGGCAAGCCCTCGCAAGACCCGGCGCTGTTCAAGCCGTTCCTGGAGCGCATCAAGAGCGAAACCGACGCCGTCATCAACATCACCACCGGCGGCAGTCCGCACATGACGGTGGAAGAACGCATGCGCCCGGCCACCACCTTCAAGCCGGAGCTGGCCTCGCTCAACATGGGGTCGATGAACTTTGGCCTCTTCCCCATGCTGAACCGCTTCAAGGAGTTCAAGCACGACTGGGAGCGCGAGCACCTGGAGAACAGCCGCTCGCTGATCTTCCGCAACACCTACCAGGACATCGAGTCGATTCTCGCGCTGGGCAACGCCAACGGCACCCGCTTCGAGTTCGAGTGCTACGACATCAGCCACCTGTACAACCTGGCGCACTTCGTCGACCGCGGCCTGGTGAAGTCGCCGCCCTTCATTCAGTCGGTGTTCGGCATCCTGGGCGGCATCGGCCCGCACCCGGAAGACCTGATGCACATGAAGCGTACGGCCGATCGCCTGTTCGGCTCGGAATACGAGTGGTCCATCCTGGGAGCGGGGCGCAACCAGATGCCGCTGGCGACCATCGGCGCGGCCATGGGGTCCAACGTGCGCGTGGGGCTGGAGGACTCGCTGTGGATCGGCCCCGGCCAGCTCGCGGAGTCGAACCGCGTGCAGGTCGAACGCATTCGCAGCATCATCGAGGCGCTCAACCTGGAGGTGGCGACGCCGGACGAGGCCCGCGCCAAGCTGGGCCTGAAAGGCAAGGACAACGTGGCGTTCTGAAAAGGGGGCAGGCGCGGCCGGCTTAGGCGCGGCCGGCTCAGGCGCGGCCGGCTCAGGCGCGGCGCCGCAGGGCGTTGGCCAGCTCGGCGACCGTCAGCCGCCGGTCGAAATTGGCGGCGTGGCGGGCCTTGAGCGTGAGGCTGGCCGCGGTTTCGAGCACCCCGTCGTCGAAAGGCTGGGCGCCCAGCTCACGCAGGCTGCGCGGCAGGCCGACGGCCCCGTACCACTGCGTGAGGGTTTGCAGCATGTCGTCGTCGCGCCGTTCCAGATCGAGCTGTACCAGCAGGCCCAGCGCCACCTGCAGCCCGTGCAGCGCGGCGGCCACGCCGGGAATGCGCGGCAGGCCGCGCGTAAGGGCGTGGGCGATGGACAGGCCGCCGCTTTCGAACCCGAGTCCGCTCATGAGGATCATGGCTTCCACCACCCGCTCGAAGGCGGGCGTGGGCCGGCCGGTGCCGGCCGCGTCCAGGGCCGCCGCCCCATCGGCCAGCAGTACGCGCAGGCAGCCGTCGGCAATGCATTGCGCCGTGAGCGGCGGCGCCGCGTCGTACATATTGAGCCCGCCGTTGCGCGCGCATTGCCCGGCCTCGAACTTCTTGGAAACGGCGTCGCCCAGGCCGGCGCGGAAGAAATGCGCCGGCGCGGTGGCGATGACCGCCGTGTCCACCAGCACGATGGTGGGATTGAACAGCATGTGCTCGACGGCGAGGAGCTGGTGATGCGCGTCGTAGAGCACGTAGTTCTTGCTGGTGGGCGCGTCGTTGGATGCCACCGTGGGCACGGTGAGCAGATGGCGGTGCACCGACTTGGCCACCGCCTTGCCCGCGTCCAGCGCCTTGCCGCCGCCCACGGCGATCACCATGTCGGGCGCCGCCCGCGCGGCCTGCGCGCGCAGCGATTGCACCTGGTCCGGCGTGAGGTCGCCTTCCACGAAGAGAGGCGTCAGGCCCACCTGCCGCGACGCGCAGAGGCTTTCGATCTTCGGGCCCAGCATGCCGTGCACGTGGCGGTCGATGACCAGCGCGGCGCGGGGGCCGAACAGCGCCGCGTAATCGCCCAGCGATTCCAGCGCGCCGGGGCCCTGCACATAGCGGCCCGGGCGCCGAAGATCTTCAGCATGCTTGCTCCCTATTTGTTGCGTGCGCCTGGCGGGCGGTAGTCGAGTTCTTTTTCGCGCTCCACCAGCCAGTCGATCATGATCTTGCCGCCCCATACCAGATCGGCCTGGATGGCCTTGGCGGCGGCCTCGGAATCGCGCGCGGCCAACGCCTCCAGCACGGCCTCGTGGCGGTGCTGCCCCTGGGAGTAGTCCAGCCCCGCGGTCTTGACGTGGAACACCTTCAGGATGGGCCCGGTAATGACCCAGAACGATTCCACGGTGTTGCGCAAAATGGGCTTGTTGCTGGCTTCCAGGATGGCGAAATGAAACTTGCGGTTGAGGTAGCTGGCGCGCTTGGGGTCGGTGGACGTGCAGGAAATGAATTCCTGCTGCAGCGCGATCAGGTTGTCGAGCTGCTTGCGCGTGATGTTCTTGGCGGCCTCGGCCGCGCCCATGCCTTCGAGGTGGAAGCGGATCTGCTGGATTTCGCGCAGCTTCTCGGAGTTGACGTAGGGCACGTACACCGCGGTGGCGGCCTGCATTTCCAGCCCCTGTTCGCTGATGAGGCGGAAGATGGCCTCGCGCACGGGCGTGATGGACACGCCCATTTCCTGGGCCAGTTCGCCGATGATGAGGCGCTCGCCGGGCTCGTACTGCCCGTTGATGAGGGCGTTGCGGATTTCGTTGTAGACCCTGACGGACAGGTTCTCTTTCTTGACCGGTTTGAGACTGGGCATGGCGGTAAAGGCTGGCGGGTAGGGAGTCCGGGAACGGATTCTAGCCCGTCGTAGCCTGGGCGAAGCGATGAATATATATTATATATCATATATTATTGGAGAAAACGGCGGCGCCGGAAACGGCGGGCCCGGTTTCGGACGAAAAGCCAGGGCCGCGCGGCGCGCGATATCCTGCCCTGTCGCAAGATAAAGAGGAGCATCCACTCATGAAGGAAATCAGCGGCAACACCCGGCTGTTCGGCATCCTGGCCGATCCCATCTATCACGTGAAAACGCCCCAGCGCCTGAACGAGCATTTCGCGCGCATCGGTTTCGACGGCGTGTGCGTGCCGTTGCATGCGCGGCCCGACAACCTGGCGGCGGTGGTGGCCGGCCTGCGGGCGCTGGAAAACCTGGGCGGCTTCGTCGTCACCATGCCGCACAAGTCCGCCATCCTGGCGCTGGTGGACGAGGTGTCGCCGGTGGCGCAGAAAATCGGCGCGGCCAACGTGGTGCGGCGCAAACCGGACGGCCGCCTGGTGGCGGACATGCTGGACGGCGAGGGTTTCGTGCGCGGCCTGCGCGAGGCGGGCATCGATCCCGCCGGCAAGAGCGCCTATCTGGCCGGCGCCGGAGGCGCGGCCAACGCCATCGGCTTCGCGCTGGCGCAGGCGGGCGTGTCGCGGCTCACCATCGCCAACCGCACCACGGCCAAGGCCGAAGACCTGAAGGCCCGCATCCTGTCGCTGCATCCGCAGGCGCGCATTGACATCGGCGGCCCCGATCCTGCCGGGCACGACCTGGTCGTCAATGGCACCTCGCTGGGCATGAAGGAAAACGATCCGCTGCCGCTGGACGCCAGCCGCCTGGCACCCGACCAGATCGTATGCGAAGTCATCATGCAGCCGCAGGACACGCCGCTGCTGCGCGCCGCCCAGGCGCGCGGCTGCCGCATCCACTATGGCGCTCCCATGCTGGCCTGCCAGATCGCGCTGATGGCGGAAACCATGGGCGTGAAGCCGCGCGACGCTTCCGGAACCGCGAGATGAGCGACTTCGATTTCATCATCGCCGGCGGGGGCACCGCCGGCTGCATCCTGGCCAACCGCCTGAGCGCGAGCGGCCGGCACCGGGTCCTGATGCTGGAGGCCGGCCACGAGGCCCGCAGCATGTGGATCTCGATTCCGGCGGGCTTCTCCAAGCTGCTGGTCAATCCGGAATACAACTGGCGCTTCGCCACCGAGCCCGAAGACAACACGCTGGGCCGCGTGATTTCCGTGCCGCGCGGCAAGGGCCTGGGAGGATCGTCCCTCATCAACGGCATGATCTACGTGCGCGGCCTGCCCTCCGACTACGACGCCTGGGAGGCGGCGGGCGCCGCGGGCTGGGGCTTTCGCAGCGTGGAGCGCGTATTCCGCAAGATCGAGAACTACGAGGCTGGCGACGAAACCCGGGGCAAGCAGGGGCCCATGTACCTGGAAGAGGTTTCGGAGCGCTTTCCGGTTTCGGATGCCTATGTGCAGGCCGCGCAGCAGGCCGGCCTGCCCTGGAACCCCGATTACAACAGCGGCGTACAGGAAGGGGTGGGCTATTACCAGGTGCTGCAGCGCCATGGCCGGCGCTGGAGCGTGGTGGACGGCTACCTCAGGCCCGCCTCGGGGCGCGCCAATCTCAAGATCGAATGCGGCGCGCACGTCACCCGGCTCGTGTTCGAGGGCAGGCGCTGCGTGGGCGTGGCCTACCGCAAGAACGGCGAGGAGCACGTCGTGCGCGCGGGCCGCGAAACCCTGGTCTGCCTGGGCGCGGTGCAGTCGCCGCAATTGCTGGAGCTTTCCGGCGTGGGCGACCCCGACCGCTTGCGCGCGCATGGCATCGCGATCGTGCATGCGCGGCCCGGCGTGGGCGAGAATTACATCGACCACTTCGCCACCCGCATGAACTGGCGGGTCAAAGGCGCCGTCACCCTCAACGAGATGTCGCGCGGCTGGCGCCTGGCGCGCCAGGTGGCGCGCTACTACCTGCGCCGCAAGGGCATCCTCACGCTGGGCACGGGCCTGGTGCACAGCTTCGTGAAGAGTTCGCCGGGGCTGCCGGCGGCCGACGTGCAGTATTTCTTCGTGCACGCCAGCTACGCCAACGCCGCCGAGCGCATCCTGGACCGCCACCCCGGCATGACCCTGGGCGTGGCCCAGCTTCGCCCCGAATCCGCAGGCAGCATCCACATCCGGTCGGCCGATCCCATGGCGGCGCCGGTCATCCGGCCCAACTTCCTGTCCGCCCAGGTCGACCGCGACAGTCTCATCGGCGGCATGCGGATGGCGCGCCACATCGTCGGGCAGCCCGCCTTGCGGCCCTACATCGCGTCCGAGACCAGTCCGGGCATGGAGGTCCAGACCGACGAGCAATGGCTGGATTTCGCGCGGCGCAACGGCCAGACCATCTACCACCCCATCGGCACCTGCCGCATGGGCGCCGACCCGGCCGCCGTGACCGACCCGCGGCTGCGGGTCCATGGCCTGGAGGGCCTGCGCGTGGTCGACGCCTCGGTCATGCCCAGGATGGTGTCGGGCAATACCCAGGCCGCCGTCATGATGGTGGCCGAGCGCGGCGCGGAGATGATCCTGGAAGACGCGGGCTGAACGCCGCGGCTATGATGCTGGCCGGGCATTTTCGTCATTTTCCAGGGAGCCGCCTTGAACCACGACTCTTCGCGCCTGGTGCGCATCGACCCCACGCAAATGCAGAACGCCGAGCCCGGAAAGCCGCGCCGCCCCATTTCGGGCGACGCCGCTTTCCTTGCCGTTACCGCCTTCGAGGGCCATGGCGGCAAGGCCGAGGCCGGCGTCTGGGAAAGCTCGGCCGGCAGCTTCCAGGCCAATACCGCGGGCTACATCGAGTTCGGCTACATCGTCGCCGGCGAAGCCCGGCTGGTGGACCCGGACGGCACCGTGCACGAACTGAGGCCCGGCTCCGCCTTCGTCATGCCGGACGGCTACACCGGCCGCTGGGAAGTGGACCGCTCCGTGCGCAAGATCTACTTCATCGCGCGGCGGTAGCCCCAGGGCGACCCGGATCCTACTGCGCACGCAGGCCCAGCTCGGCCACGAACTTCTTTTCCTCGGCGACCTGGCGCACGGCAAACGCTGTGTAGGCTTCGCTGTCCATCAGCATGTGGGGCTGGTCGGCGTTGTCCAGCGCGCGGTTGTATTCCGGGTCGCGCGACGCGCGATGAAACGCCGTCTGCAGCGTTTTCACGACAGCGGGATCCATGCCCCTGGGGCCGGCGATGCCTACCGGGTTGGAGGCGACGATGTCGTAGCCCAGCTCGACCAGCGTGGGCGCCCGCGGCACGCGGCGGGCCCGCTCGCGGGCGATCACCGCCAGCAGCCGCGCCTTGCCGGTGTCTATCATCGGCCCCCAGCCCGCGTCGGCCACCATCTGGATGTGCCCGCCCAGCAGCGCGGTGGTTTCCTCGGCCGCGCCCTTGAACGGGATGAAGTTGAAGCGCGCGCCCGTCAGGCGCGACAGGCGCTCGATGGCGATGCGCCCGGACCCGCCCGCTCCGGTTCCGCCGTAGCTGATCGCATCGGGACGCGCGCGGGCGTCGGCGATCAGGTCGGCCAGCGAGTTCCAGGGAGCGTCCTGGCGCACCACGATGCCATACGAATAGGCGGTCATGCAGGCGATATAGGTGAAGTCGCGCAGCGGATCGTAGTTGACCGGCTGCAGAAAAGGGTAGCGGAACAGCGTGCCCACCACCACCGAAACCGTATAGCCGTCGGGCGCGGCGGAATGCGCCATGGCGGCCGGGCCCAGTGTCCCGCCCGCGCCGGGACGGTTGGCGACGACGACGGGCTGTCCCAGTTCGCGCGCGGCCGCGACCGACAGCGCGCGCATCTGCGTATCGGTTGCGCGCCGGCGGGAAAAGGCACGATGAGCGTCACCGGTCGCTCGGGAAAGCCGGCGGCGCGCGACGCCTGCGGCAGGGCGAGGGCGGCGGGCAGGCCCAGGCCGAGTTTGAGCAGCGAGCGGCGTCTGGGCGACGGCGGGCGATGGAAGGGTTGCGTCATGGGTGTCTCCGTCCTTGTCTTGGTGGGAATTGACGCGCGGCGCCTGCATGTCCCTACAGGGCGATGCCGCGCGCGGCCAGGCTGGCGATTTCGGCGGGCGGATAGCCCGCCTCGCGCAGAACCTGTTCGGTATGCTCACCCGGCTCGGGGGCCTGGCGGCGGATGGCGAATTCGAATCCCGACATCTTGACGGGGCAGGCGATATGAAGGACCGCGCCGTGGCGGGGATGCTCGGTGCGGCGCAGCATCCCGCGCGCCACCACCTGCGGCTGCGCCAGGCTCTCGGCCAGGGTCAGCACCGGAGAGACGCAGCAGTCCGTTCCCTCGAAAAGGGATGCCCAGTGGGCCAGCGGACGGGAACCGATGATGGCGGCCAGTGCGGCCCGCAGTGCCGGCTGGCGTGCGGGATCGCGATGGCCGGCCAGCAGGTCGGGGCGCTCCAGCCGGCGGCACAGCGCCTCCCAGAATTTGGGCTCCAGCGCGGCCACGGCCAGCCAGCGGCCATCGCGGGTGCGGTACTGGCCATAGCACGCCAGCCCGCCCGACAGCGCGTCGGTGCCCGGGGGGCGGGTGCCGCCGCTGGCGTTCAGCGTGGCCAGCGACACCACGTTGCCGGCCAGCAAGCCGTCGGCGATGGCGATGTCCACATGGCGACCGATTCCGGTGCGCCGGGCATCGAACAGGGCGGCGAGCACGCCCATGACGGCGGTCAGCGATCCGCCCAGCACGTCGGCCACCGGCAGATTCGACAGCGCGGGCTCGCCCGATGCGCCGGCCATCTGCTCCGCCACGCCCGTGCACGAGGCGTAATTGAGGTCGTGCCCGGCTTCTCCGCTGCGCGGGCCGTCCTGGCCGTAGCCGCTGATGCTGCAATACACCAGGCGCGGATTCTCCGCCGCGAGCGTGGCGTAGTCGGCGCCCAGGCGGGCGGCCACGCCCGGGCGGAAGCTTTCGATCAGCACGTCCGCGCCGCGCGCCAGCGCAGCCAGCGCCTTCCTGCCGTCCGGCTGCTTCAGGTCCAGCCGCACGCCGCGTTTGTTGCGGTTGCAGGCGGCGCGCAGGGCCGGGGGCGCGTAGTCGCCGGCCTGCGTGTCTTCGATCTTGACGACGTCGGCGCCCAGGTCCGCGAGATACTGCGCGGCCAGCGGGCCGGGCAGCAGCCTGGAAAGATCCAGGATCCGCACGCCGGCGAGCGGCGCGGTGTTCGGCGTATCCAAAGAGGGGCTCCCGCAAATACGAAGGGGGCCGCACAGGGCGGGTTCGAGCCAGTCTAGATGCGGGGCCGCGGCCGACCAATGGCGAAATCGTTGATTCGGCTTGGCGGGAATGCTCACCGCCGCCGTTTCGCCCGGCGCGGGCATTGGCTACCATGGCCGCCAACGGGTCGCGGGAGATCGTGATGACGCACCACACCATTGCAATCGGCCACCTGGCGCAGATCCTGCACGGCGCGCGCAGCCGGGGCGTGGACGTGAACCACGTGCTGGAACGGGCGGAGGTGTCGCCGGCCCTGCTGCAGTCGCCCATGGCGCGGGTGTCGCAGGCGCAGTTCGCGCGCATCCTGCGCCGGTTGCGCCTGGCCACCCGCGACGACTTCATGGGCCTGGGCACGCGCCCCGTTCCCCTGGGCGCGTTCGCGCTGGCCTGCGGCGTCGCGCAACGCGAGCCTTGCATCGGACGCGCCCTGCGCGCGGCCTTCCGCCTCTATCACGGCCTGCTGCCCGATTTCACGGCCCGGCTCTGCGTCTCGGACGGGCTGGCGCGCATCGTTCTGGACACGCGCGCCGCGCCCGGCCCGGCGCGCTGGTACGGCGAGCGCACCTTTCTTTTCTTCACGCTGGGAGTGGCGAACTGGCTGGCCGCGCGCCGCATTCCCATCCTGGGCGTGGACTACCGCAACGGCGAGCGCAGCGCCGACGCGCATCGCCTCTTCTACGCGCCGGTGCGCTACGGCCAGCCCGAAACCGGGCTCAGGCTGCAGGCGCGCTGGCTGGACCTGCCCGTGGTGCAGGACGCGCGGAGCCTGCGCGAGTTTCTCGCCAATGCGCCGTTCGACCTGTTGGTGAAGTTCCAGGACCGCACCACGCTCACCGAGCGCATCCGGCGCTTGCTGCGCAACGACCTTTCGGGCGAGCTGCCTTCGCTTGCGCGCATCAGCGCGCAGCTAGCCATGACGCCGCAGACGCTGCGCCGCCGCCTGCGCGAGGAAGGGCAGGGCTTCCAGGCGCTGAAAGACGATCTGCGCCGCGATGCGGCCATCGAGTACCTGGGCCGTCCGGAACTGTCGCTGGTGGACATCGCCGAGCGCCTCGGCTTCTCGGAGTGCAGCACCTTCAACCGGGCCTTCAAGAAATGGACCGGCGTGGCGCCCGGCGAATACCGCCGCAGCCGCATGCGCAATCCGCAGCCGGATGCGCATGACACTTTCCGCCAATGCGTTTGACGCCTGCGGCCATTGCCCGCCGGGCCGCGCGGCGCGAAGCTGTGCCCACCGGCCGCGGCCGCCCGCAACGGGCGCCGGCGCCGAGGCGGTTTCACACCACAGGAGAGGCAAACATGAATCGGAACGTACTCGTGGCCGGCGTCGGCATGATTCCGTTCAGCAAGCCCGGGGCAAGCGAGCCCTATCCGGCCATGGGCGCGCGCGCGGCCCGCGCGGCGCTGGACGACGCCGGCGTGCCGTACGGCGATGTGCAGCAGGCCTATGCGGCCTACGTGTACGGCGACTCGACTTGCGGGCAGGCGGCGGTGTACGGCCTGGGCCTGACCGGCATTCCGGTCTTCAACGTCAACAACAATTGCGCCAGCGGCTCCTCGGCGCTTTTCCTGGCGCGCCAGGCCGTTCAGAGCGGGGCCGTCGATTGCGCGCTGGCGCTGGGCTTCGAGCAGATGTCGCCCGGGGCCCTGAAAAGCATGTACGAAGACCGGCCGTCGCCGCTGGCGGGCTTCATCGAATCGATGCGCGCCATCCAGGGCTACGATGCCGACAGGCCGCGCGCGGCGCAGTTCTTCGGCGGTGCGGGACGCGACTACATGAAGCAGCACGGCATCCGGCCCGACACGTTCGCGCGCATTTCGGTCAAGGCCCGGCAGCATGCGGCGCGCAATCCGTATGCGGTGTTCCGCCAGACCGTGACGCTGGAGGAAGTGCTGGCTTCGCCCATGATCTTCGAGCCGCTGACCCGCCTGCAATGCTGCCCGCCGACCTGCGGCGCGGCGGCCGCGTTGCTGTGCTCCGAGGATTTCGCGCGCCGGCGCGGCATCGCGCCCGCGGTGCGCATCGCCGCGCAATCCATGACCACCGACACCGCGCCGGCGTTCGAGTCGGCAGACATGCGCAAGCTCGTGGGGTACGACATGACCCGCGCCGCGGCCGACCAGGTATTCGAGGCATCGGGGGTGGACCCGGCCGACATCGATGTGGTGGAGCTGCACGACTGCTTCACCGCCAACGAGCTGCTCACATATGAGGGACTGCGCCTCACGCCGGAAGGCACGGCGGAGAAATTCATTCTCGAAGGCGGCAACACCTATGGCGGCCAGGTGGTGACCAACCCCTCCGGCGGGCTGCTTTCCAAGGGGCATCCGCTGGGCGCGACCGGCCTGGCCCAGTGCGCCGAGCTGGTGTGGCAATTGCGCGGCCAGGCCGACCTGCGCCAGGTGGAAGGCGCCAGGCTGGCGCTGCAGCACAACCTCGGGCTGGGCGGCGCGTGCGTGGTCACGCTGTACCAGGCCGCCTGAAGCAAGACCGCGCCGGCGCGGCCGGGGCGGGCCATGAACGGAACAAAGGAGACAGAAGCCATGGGTACGCTGGATGGAAAAGTGGCGCTGGTGTCGGGATCGGGACGGGGCATCGGGCGGGAGATCGCGCTGAAGCTGGCCGGGGAAGGCGCGCGCGTGGTGGTCAACGACCTCGATGACGGGCCGGCCGAGGAAACCGCCGCGCTGATCCGCGGCGCGGGAGGACAGGCCTGCGTATGCGCGGGCAGCGTGATCGAGGCGGATTTCGCGCAGCGGTACGTGGATACCGCCATCGAGGCATACGGCGGCCTGGACATCATCGTGAACAACGCCGGCTACACCTGGGACAACGTGATCCAGAAAATGAGCGACGAACAATGGGACGCCATGCTCGCCGTGCACCTGACCGCGCCCTTCCGCATTCTGCGGGCGGCCTCGGGGTTCATCCGCGAGGCGGCCAAGACCGAGGCGGCGCAGGGCAGGGAGGTATTCCGCAAGGTGGTGAACATCTCGTCCACCTCGGGCGTCATGGGCAATGCGGGCCAGGCCAACTACGCGGCCGCCAAGGCGGGCGTTAACGGCCTGACCCGCGCCCTGGCGAAGGAATGGGGGCGCTACAAGGTCAACGTGAACAGCGTGGCCTTCGGCCTGATCCGCACCCGCCTCACCGAGTCGGCCGCGGACGACGATGCCTCGCTCGACATTGCCGGGCGGCGGATCAAGGTGGGGGTGAATCCGGAGGTGCTGAAGAACGCCGAACGCCTCGTTCCCATCGGCCGCGCCGGCACGCCGGCCGAGGCGGCGGGCGCGGTCTATCTATTCTGCCTGCCCGAATCGAACTACGTCAGCGGCCAGGTCCTGGTCGTGGGCGGCGGCCGGCCTTGATCGCGGGAGGACCCATGGACACGCCGAGCCCCGCCTGGATGGACGCCGACCTGCGGCTTTTCCAGGATTCCATCCGCCGCCTTTTCGAGAAGGAGTTCGCACCGCACGAGGAAAAGTGGCGCAAGCAGCAGCACGCCGACCGCGATGTCTGGCGGCGCGCAGGCAGCCTGGGCCTGCTGTGCGTCAGCATCCCCGAAGCCTATGGCGGCGGCGGAGGCAACTTCGCGCACGAGGCCATCGTGGCCTCCGAGCAGGCGCGCGCCATGGTGCACGGATTCAGCAACAACGTGCACAGCGCGATCCTGGCGCACTACATCCTGAACTACGGCACCCAGGACCAGAAGCGGCGCTGGCTGCCCCGCATGGCGACGGGCGAGCTGGTGGGCGCCATCGCCATGAGCGAGCCGGGCGCGGGGTCCGACCTCAAGAGCGTGCGCACCACCGCCATGCGCGACGGCGGCGACTATGTGCTTAACGGCTCCAAGACCTTCATCACCAACGGCCTGCACGCGGACCTGATCTGCGTGGTCGCCAAGACCGATCCTTCGGCCGGGGCGCGCGGCGTGTCGCTGCTGATGGTCGAGACGCGCGATCTGCCGGGCTTTCGCCGCGGCCGCCTGCTGGAGAAGCTGGGCCAGAAGAGCCAGGACACCGCCGAGCTGTTCTTCGACGGCGCAAGAGTGCCCGCCGGCAACCTGCTGGGCGGCGAAGAAGGGCGCGGCTTCGGCCAGCTGATGCAGCAATTGCCGCGCGAGCGCCTGCTGATCGCCGTGGGCGCCGCGGCGACCATGCGGCGCGCCATCGACGAAACCGTGGCCTACGCGGCAGCCGGGAAGTGTTCGGCCAGCCGCTCATGGCGCTGCAGAACACGCGGTTCAAGCTGGCGGAATGCGAAACCGTGGCCACTGTCGCCGCGCGCTTCGTCGACGACTGCATCGCCCGCCAGCTGGCGGGCACGCTGGACCTGCCTACCGCGGCCATGGCGAAGTGGTGGGTTACCCAGATGAACTGCCAGGTCATCGACGAGTGCCTGCAATTGCACGGCGGCTACGGCTACATGCTGGAGTACCCCATCGCGCGCATGTACGCCGACGCGCGCGTGGGCAAGATCTATGGCGGATCGAACGAGATCATGAAAGAGATCATCGCGCGCGGCATGGCGGCCTGAGCCGCCGCGCGCGTTGCGCCCCGGACACGGAGGAGACATGCGGCAATCGCACTACGCGTTCTGGCCCAAGGGGTTGCCCCGGGAAATCCCGGCGCCCCGGACGACCCTGTATTTCAACCTGGAGGTTTCGGCGGCGCGCTATCCCGACAAGGCCGCCATCGTGTTCTACGACGCCGAGGTGAGCTACGCCCGGCTCAAGCGCGAGGCGGACGCGCTCGCGGGGTATCTGCAGCGGTGCGCCGGCGTGGGGCGCGGCGACCGCGTGCTGCTCTTCAGCCAGAACTGCCCGCAGTTCGTCATTGCCTTCTACGCCATCCTGCGCGCCGACGCGGTGGCGGTTCCGGTCAATGCCATGAGCACGCCCGACGAACTGGCGCACTACCTGGAAGACAGCGGCGCGCGCGTGGCCTTCGCCAGCCAGGAGCTGTGCCCGCGGCTCGCCGGATTCGCCGCGGACGGGCGGCTGGAGCGCGTGATCGTCCACACCTATTCGGATTATCTGGACGGCGCACGCACGGATCACGAGCCGCCGGACTGGATCCGCGCGCCTCGCCAGGACACCGGACTGCCCGATGCCGTGCCCTGGTACGGCGCGCTCGCCGTGGGCGCGCAGCCGGAGCCCGCCCGCGCCCAGGCGGACGATCTCTGCCTGCTGCCCTACACCTCCGGCACCACCGGCCGGCCCAAGGGCTGCCGCCACACGCACGCCACGCTGGGCGCGGCGCTGGCCGGGTCGCAGTTGTGGCGTGGCCTGCACGCCGAATCCGTCATCCTGGGCGTGGCGCCCATGTTCCATATGCTGGGCATGCAGAACTGCATGAACCTGCCCATTCTGTTGGGTGCGACCGTGGTGGTGCTGCCGCGCTGGGACCGTGAGGCGGCAGCCAGGCTGATGGCCGAGCGGCGCGTCAGCGTCTGGTCGGCCGCGCCCGCCATGGTGGTGGACTTCTTCGCGCAGCCCGGCATCGGCGGCTTCGATCTGTCCAGCCTGGCGCTGCTGTGCGGCGGCGGCGCGCCGATGCCGCAAGCCGTGCATGCCATGCTGGCCGACCGCTACGGCATCGTCTTCAACGAGGCATACGGCCTGACCGAAACCGCGGCATTCCTGCACTGCAATCCGCTGGCGCGCGGCAAGCGCCAGTGCATCGGCGTGCCCACCTTCGGCGTGGACACCCGCGTGATCGACCCCGGCACACTGCAGGAGCTGCCGGACGGCGAAGTCGGCGAACTGGTCACGCGCGGCAGCCAGGTCATGCTGGGCTACTGGCGGCAGCCGCAAGCCGACCAGGAGGCGTTCGTCAGCCTGGAGGGCCGGCGCTATTTCCGCACCGGCGACCTGGGGCGGGTGGACGAAGACGGGTACTTCTTCGTGACCGACCGCCTCAAGCGCATGATCAACGCCTCGGGCTACAAGGTCTGGCCCGCCGAAGTCGAAAACGCGCTGTACGAGCATCCCGCCGTGCACGAGGCTTGCGTGATCGGCGTGCCGGACTCCTGCCGCGGCGAGACGGTCAAGGCGCTGCTCGTGCTGCGGCCGCAGGCCGGCGAGCAGACCAGCGAAGCGGCCGTCATCGCCTGGGCGCGGCAACGCATGGCCGCCTATAAGGTTCCGCGCATCGTCGAGTTCGTCGAGTCGCTGCCCAAATCGAATACGGGCAAGATCCTGTGGCGTCAACTGCAGGAGGAGGCGGGCCGCAGCCCGTGACGAGCCGCGCGGCGGACTGCCGGTCTGTGCGCCTGGCTCCAGGCGCATTCGAGCGCCCGCGATGCGGGCGCATTTTTTTTATGCCCGCCGGCGGGATACGCTGTTACGCAAATCGTGTTGACACTAAAGTTTCAGGAAAATATATTGATGAAATCAAAGTTTCATAAAACCGCGTCCATGACATCGACTTTGCAGGAACGCATCCTGGCCTTGCAGGACTCCTTCACGGAAAGCGAGCAGCGGCTGGCGCGCGCCACGCTGGAGTGCCTGGGCAATATCGCCGCCTACTCGGGCGCCGAGCTGGCGCAGAAGGCGGGCGTGTCCAAGGCGACCGCCGGGCGGTTTTTCCGGCGGTTGGGCTATGAGAACTTCAACGAGGTGCGCGCGCAGGCCCGGGACGAGGCCGGCCGCGGCTCGCCGCTGTACGAGCTGGCCGGGGTGCGCCCGCCGGATGCTTCCGGCGATGCGCTCGCGGCGCATCTGGCCAACGACCTGCGCAATCTGGCCCAGACCTTCGAGCGGCTGGACAGCGCCGACGTGGACCTGGCGGTGTCGTTGCTGGCCGGCGCGCGGCGCGTGTGGATCGCAGGCTTTCGCAACGGCCGGGTGCTGGCGCAATATGCCTGGGCCCTGCTGACGCAATTGCGCGACGGCGTCTCGCTCGCGCCGGGAGCCGGGCTGAACCTGGCCGAAGACATGGCCGACCTGGCCAAGGGCGACGTGCTTCTCGTCATGGATTTCCGCCGCCGCGTCACCTTGCTCAAACCCATCGTGGAGCACGCCAACCGCGTGGGCGCCAAGGTGGTGGTCATGACGGATCCCACCGCCACCGAGCTGCCCGCGCGCGCCGACGTGGCGCTGCGCTGCGTGAACACCGGCTCGGCGGTTTTCGATTCCTATGTGGCGGCCCTGAGCCTGCTCAACCATATCTGCTCGGCGCTGGCTCGCGCGCTGGGCGGCGCGGCGCGCCAGCGCCTGGCCAATATCGAGCGGCTGCATGATCTGTACGGCGATCTGCAGCGTTGAAACCATCGCAACCAGGAGATTGAAGTGGCAGAGATCCTTCCCCGCGTCCGGCTAGGCTGGACTTCCAATCCGGCGTTCGACGCCGCCCAGCCCTACGGCCCCGCCCAGCAGGCGGTGCTGGGCGCGCGGCCTACGCGCTCGCGCAGGCGGAGATCGCGCGCTGGCCGGGCTACGCCCCGACGCCGCTTTACGCCCTGGACGGCCTGGCGCGGGCGGCGGGCGTGGCCGGCATGCTGTACAAGCAGGAGGCGGGCCGCTTCGGCCTGGGCAGCTTCAAGGCGCTGGGCGGCGCGTATGCGGTGAGCCGGCTGCTGCTGCGCGAACTGGGATCCCGGCTTGGCCGCGACGACCTGACCGTGGACGATCTGCTCTCCGGCGAGCATCGCGAACACACGCAGGCCATTACCGTCACTTGCGCCACCGACGGCAACCACGGGCGCTCGGTGGCCTGGGGCGCGCAACGCTTCGGATGCCGTTGCGTCATCTACGTGCACGCCACGGTGAGCGAAGGACGCAAGCAGGCCATCGAAAGCTATGGCGCTCAGGTGGTGCGCACGGCGGGCAATTACGACGACTCGGTGCGCGAAGCCGCGGCCGATGCCGCGCGCCTGGGCCGCTTCGTGGTCTCCGACACTTCCTACCCGGGCTACATGGACGTGCCGAAGGACGTGATGCAGGGCTACGCCGTCATGGCCGACGAGGCTTTGAGCCAGATCCGGGCCGGCGGCGGGCCTCTGCCCACGCACGTTTTCCTGCAAGGCGGCGTGGGCGGCCTGGCGGCGGCCGTATGCGCCCATTTCTGGGAAACGCTGGGGCCGCAGCGGCCGCGCTTCATCGTGGTCGAGCCCGACCGCGCGGCATGCCTTTTCGAAAGCGCCAAGGCGGGCAGGCCCGTGGCGGTGCAAGGCGACCTGGATACTGTCATGGCCGGGCTGGCCTGCGGCGAGGTGTCGCTGCTGGCGTGGGAAATCCTGCGGCCGGGGGCCCAGGCGTTTCTTACCGTGGACGACGAGGCCGCGCTGGACACGGTGCGCCTGCTGGCGTCCGGACGCTACGGCGACACGCCGCTGGTGGCGGGCGAATCCGCGGTGGCGGGCCTGACGGGCTGCCTGGCGGCGCTGGCCGACGACGCGGCGCGGCAGGCGCTGGGCCTGGACGGCTCCAGCCGCGTCCTGTTCTTCGGCAGCGAAGGCGCCACCGATCCCGGGCTTTACCGCCGCATCGTGGGCAGGCAACCCGAAGAAATCGGAGCGCCGGCATGACGGCCGGCGCGCAGCCGCGCATCGACCTGCCCCGTCTGCTGGACCGCATCGCCCGGCTGGGGCAGGTGGGCGCGATCGAAGGCGGGGGCGTCAGCCGCCTCGCGCTGTCCGAGGAAGACAGGCTGGGGCGCGACCTGGTGTGCGGATGGATGCGGGAACTCGGCCTGGCGGTCAGCGTGGACCGGATCGGCAATGTGGTGGGCGTGCGCGCGGGCCGCGAAGCGGGCCCGCCGGTGATGACGGGCTCTCACATCGACACGGTCCGCACCGGCGGCCGCTATGACGGCAACCTGGGCGTGCTGGCGGGACTGGAGGTGATGGCCGCCCTGGACGATGCGGGCATCGTCACCCGCCGGCCGCTGGCCGTGGCCTTCTTCACCAACGAGGAAGGCGCGCGTTTCGCGCCCGACATGATGGGCAGCCTGGTGTTCCAGGGCGGCCTGGCGCTGGAGGACGCGCTGGCCACGGTGGGCGTGGACGGCACCACCGTCGGCGAGAACCTGCGCCGCATCGGCTACGACGGACCGGCGCCCGTGGGCGGAAACCGCGTGCATGCCTTTGTCGAACTGCACGTGGAGCAGGGCCCCGTGCTGGAGCACGAGGGCGACACCATCGGCGCCGTCACGGGCGTGCAGGGCATCCACTGGATCGAGTTCACGGTCGAAGGCGTGTCCAACCATGCCGGCACCACGCCCATGGCGCTGCGCCGCGATGCGGGCCTGGTGGCGGCGCGCATTGCGTGTTTCGCGCGGGATCTCGCCCGCCGCTCGGGCGGCGCGCAGCTCGCCACCGTGGGGCAGGTGAATCTGTTTCCGAATCTCGTCAATGTCATTCCCAGCCGCGCGGTGTTCACGCTGGACCTGCGCAATACCGACGGCGCGGCGCTGCGGGCCGCGATCGAGGCGTGCCTGGCCTATGCGCGGCAGGCGGCGCGGGAAGAGGGCGTGCGCGTGAGCCATCGCGTGCTGGCCGACTTCGAGCCGGTGGAGTTCGACGAGGCGGTGGTGGCGCGGGTGGAGGCCATTGCGCGGCGGCGCGGGCTGCGCGTGCGCCGCATGCCCAGCGGCGCGGGACACGACGCCCAGATGCTGGCGCGCATGTGCCCCACGGGCATGGTGTTCGTGCCCAGCGTGGGCGGGCTGTCGCACAACGTCAAGGAATACACGCACGACAGGGACATCGAGGCGGGCGCCGGCGTGCTGCTCGATCTGATGCTCGAACTTTCGGAACAATAGACTGGAGACTGGAATCATGTCACGTTTCATCAATGTGGCCGCGGCGCAATTGGGGCCCGTGCAGCGCAGCGACACGCGCCGCCAGGTCGTGCAGCGCCTCGTCGAGCATCTGCGCCAGGCCCATGCCATGGGCTGCCGGCTTGTCGTGTTTCCCGAGCTGGCGCTCACCACCTTCTTTCCGCGCTGGTACATGGAAGATCCGGCCGAGCTGGACGCCTTCTACGAAAGCGAAATGCCCGGGGCGGAAACGCGGCCGCTCTTCGAGACGGCCGCCAGGCTGGGCGTGGGCTTCTACCTGGGCTATGCGGAACTGGCTTTCGAACGGGGCGCGAAGCACCGCTACAACACCTCCATCCTGGTGGACCAGCAGGGCCGCATCGTGGGCAAGTACCGGAAGGTGCATCTGCCCGGCCATGCCGGGCACGAGCCATGGCGGGCCTTCCAGCACCTCGAAAAGCATTACTTCGAGCCGGGCGAATCGTTCGACGTGTGGCGCGCGTTCGGCGGCGTGATGGGCATGGCGTTGTGCAACGACCGGCGCTGGTCCGAGACCTATCGCGTGATGGGCCTGCAAGGCGTGGAAATGATCCTGCTGGGCTACAACACGCCGGTGCACAATCCGCCGGCTCCCGAGCACGACGATCTGTCCATGTTCCACAACCACCTCGTCATGCAGGCGGGCGCCTACCAGAACGGCACCTGGGTGGTGGGCGTGGCCAAGGCGGGCAAGGAAGAGGGCTGCGAAATGATAGGCGGAAGCTGCATCATCGCGCCGTCGGGCGAAATCGTCGCCGCGTGCTCCACGAAAGGCGACGAACTCGCGGTGGCGCGTTGCGACCTGGATCTCTGCCTCTCGTATAAGCGCACCACGTTCAACTTCGAGCGGCACCGCAGGCCGGAAGCCTATGGGCTGATCACGCAACGCAGAGGCGCCGTCGAACCCGCGCCGCAGGCGGCGGTCCCCGCCTAGCCTGCGGCGCGCCATCGCGGCGGGCCTGTCCGGCCGGCCGCATTCCATTCCGGCGTTTTCCTTTTCATAACAACAGTATGCGGGCGCCGCCGGCGCCTGCAGGGAAGCGCTCGGTCCAATCCAGACCCCCAAGGTGAAAAAAATGAGCCATTCAGTCGAAAGCATCGCGGCCTCTCCCATGGCCGCGGACACGGATCCGCGGGCGGCGCGCGACGACGCCCTGTATCGCAAGGTGGCGTGGCGGCTGCTGCCCTTCCTGATGATCTGCTATATCGCCGCATTCCTGGACCGCGTAAATGTCGGGTTCGCCAAGCTCCAGATGCTGGACGACCTGAAATTCAGCGAAACGGTGTACGGCCTGGGCGCGGGCATTTTCTTTATCGGCTATTTTCTTTTCGAGGTGCCGAGCAATGTGCTCATGCACCGCATCGGCGCGCGCAAGACGCTGGCGCGCATCATGATTCTCTGGGGCCTGATCTCGGCGGCGATGGCGCTCACGCGCACGCCCACGCAGTTCTACATCCTGCGCTTTCTGCTGGGCGCGGCCGAGGCGGGCTTCTATCCCGGCATCATCCTCTACCTGACATACTGGTTTCCCTCGCACCGGCGCGGCCAGATCGTGGCCGTGTTCATGACCGCCGTGCCGTTCGCCGGCATCCTGGGCGGGCCGCTGTCGGGCTGGGTCATGGAGGCTTTCCACAGCCATCGCGGCCTGGCGGGCTGGCAATGGATGTTCATCATCGAGGCGGTGCCCTCCGTGCTGCTCGGGCTGGCCGTGTTCTGGTACCTGGACGATCGCATCGAAGACGCGCGCTGGCTGGATCCCGGCGACAAGCGGCGCCTGGCCGAGAACCTGGCGGGCGAAGCGTCGGCCAAGACCGAGCACGGCTCGCTGCTCACGCTCTTCAAGGACCGCCGCGTGCTGCACATGGCGCTCATCTGCTATTGCACCGTGTCCAGCCTGTCCGGGCTGGCCTTCTGGATTCCCTCGGTAATCCGCTCCACGGGCGTGTCGTCGCTGCTCGAGATCGGGCTGCTTACCGCCGTGCCCAATATTTGCGCCGTGGTGTCGATGGTGCTGGTCTGCCGCCATTCGGACGCCACGCGCGAGCGGCGCTGGCACATGATCGCGCCGTTCCTGGTCGGCGGCGCGGGCCTGGCGCTGAGTACGCTGTTCAGCCACAACCCGCCGCTGGCCGTGGCGATGCTGTCGGTGGCGGCGGCCGGCTGCATGGTGTGCTCCCCGCTGTTCTGGAGCCTGCCCACCGCGTTTCTCGAAGGACGCAGCGCGGCGGCGGGGATTGCGGGCATCAATGCGTTTGCCGGCCTGGCCGCCTTCATCAGCCCCTATGTCATCGGCTGGATCAAGGATCTCACCGGGTCTACCGACTGGGGCATGTACTTCCTGGCGAGTTTCACGGTGCTGGGGGCGGCGCTGGTCTACCGCGTGCCCAGGGAATTGGTCAATCGCTGACGACAACGCGGCCCCTTCCGGGGCCGCTTCAAACTACCGGGAGTTCCCATGACGATGGATGTAGTGGCCCTGACCCAGGCCATGGTGCGCACGCCCAGCCTGTCCGGCGAGGAGGGCGGCATGGCGCGGCTGGTTGCCCAGGCCATGCGCGAAGCGGGTTTCGACGAGGTGACGACGGACGCCAACGGTTCGGTGGTGGGCTATGCCGGGCCCGCGCAGGCAGACGTGGCCTTGCTGTTCGACGGTCATATGGACGTGGTGCCGGTCACCGGCCATTGGCGTTTCGACCCTTATGGCGGCGTGATCCACGGGGGCCGCCTGTACGGCAGGGGAAGCGCCGACATGAAAGGCGGTATCGCGGCGGCCATTTGCGGCGTGGCCGCGGCGGCGCGCCAGGGCTTGCGGCGCAGGATCGCCGTGTCGGCGAGCGTGCTGGAGGAAGTCATCGAAGGCCATGCGCTGGCCCGGGTGCTGGACGCCGTGCAGCCTGGGGCCGTCGTGATCTGCGAGCCGTCGGGCCTGCGGATCAAGGCGGGCCAGAAAGGCCGCATGGAGGTGCTGCTCACGCTGCACGGCAAGCCGGCCCATGCGGCGACGCCGCAAGTGGGGCGCAACCCCCTGCATGCGGCGGCGCGGGCCCTGCTCGCCCTCGAATCTCTGCCCCTGCCTTCCGACCCGGTGCTGGGGCCGGCCCTGCTGGTGCCGGTGGACGCGGTGTCGCAGCCGTATCCCTCGATATCGATGGTTCCGGGCGGCGTGACGCTGCGTTTCGACCGCCGCACCCTCGCGGGAGAAACCGAGCACGACGTGCTCGGCCCGATCAGGCTGTGCCTGGAGCGGGTGGGGGTGCGCGATTACACGCTGGAAATCAGCGCCGATCCGGTGCGCGCCTTTACAGGGGAGTCGGCGGCGCCGCCGCGCTGGCTGCCGGCATGGCGCTGTCCCGACGATGCGCCCGTGCTCGCGGCGCTGCGCGGGGCCGCGAGAGAGTGCGGCAGGGACGACGCGGTGGGCTGTTGGCCTTTTTGCACCAACGGCTCGGAGTCGGCGGGGCGGCGCGGCATTCCCACGGTGGGCCTGGGGCCGGGCAACGAGGAAGACGCGCACACCATAGACGAGTCCGTCGCGGTCGAGCAGCTCGTGGGCGCGCGCGATATCTACCTGGCGCTGGCCCGCCGGATGGGCGCTTGATCGCCTGGGGCGATTCCGAGGCGCTCGGCGAAGGTCCGGCCGGCATACGCGCGGCGTAACAGCTCGAATTCCCGCCTGCCGCGGCGCCAGTTCTTCCAGCAGAGGGTCCAGCGATTGCGCCGCGCCGATAGGGCTGCGCCCGGGCGGGCCGCGGTCCTCGGGGCTATCATCCCGTTTTTGGCCATATCCGCACCAGGAGTTTTCCGCATGACCGCGAACGCCGCGCCGCCCGCCACGCCCGCCCGGGTGGACGTCATTTCCATCCAGTCGCAGGTCGTCTACGGCTGCGTGGGCAACAATGCCGCGCTGCCGGTGCTGCGCGAGGCGGGCTACCGCGCCGTGGCCGTGCCCACGGTGGTGCTGAGCAATACGCCGCACTATCCCAGCCTGTACGGCGGCGCGGTGCCCGCCGAATGGTTCGAGGGCCTGCTCCAGGGGCTGTGGGACCGGGGTGTCGTCGCGCAGGCGCGCGCCATCGTTTGCGGCTACCTGGGCAATCCGGCGCAGGCGGACCTGCTGGCCCGGTGGCTGCCCCGCGTGCGGCAGGCCAGGCCCGGCCTGCCCGTGTTCATCGACCCGGTCCTGGGCGACAGCAACGACGGCCTGTACGTGGATGCGGGGCTGGTGGAGCAATACCGCAAGCTGCTCGTGCCGCTGGCCGACGGCATGACGCCCAACCATTTCGAACTGGAAACGCTGGCCGGCCGTCCGCTCGCCACGCTGGACGAGGTGATCGCCGCGGCGCGCGGACTCATCGCGCAGGGTCCGCGCTGGGTGGTGGCGACCAGCGCCGCGCCGCGGGCCTCGGCGCAAGGCGCGCTGCAGCTCGTGGTGGTGACGCGCGATGACGCCGTCGTGGTGTCGCATCCGGAAATCGCCATTCCGCCTTCGGTGCACGGCACGGGCGACGTGTTCATGGCGGCCATGGCGGCCGGCGTGCTGGA